>JAGQRE010000200.1 GCA_020425695.1 Planctomycetota bacterium | reverse complement strand
GAACTGGCTTTCGTCGTAGGTCTTGTTTAGCAACATCAGCCGCGCCACGGCCAAGAACACGGCCGCTTCGCTGCCGGGCTGGGTGGGAATCCACAGGTCAGACATGCTGGCTGTGTTACTCAGACGCGGGTCAAGCGTGACCAGTTTCGCACCATTGGCGACGCCTTCCATAATGCGTTGGGCATGCGGGTTGAAGTAGTGCCCGCTTTCAAGGTGTGCGCTGACCAGCAGGATTACCCGGGCGTTGGCGTGGTCGGGGCTGGGACGATCCGATTTCATCCACAGCGAGTAACCGTGTCGCGCACCTGCGCTGCAGACGGTCGTGTGTGAGTTGTGCCCGTCGATACCCCAGCCTTGCAGCACGCGATTGGCGTAGCCTTCGTGGCCGGGACGTCCAACGTGGTAGACGACATTGTTCTGCCGCCCGGCGTCAAAGCTGGCCGCGATCTTGCCGCCGACTTCCTTGAGCGCTTGTTCCCATGAGATGCGCTCCCACTTGCCCTCTCCGCGTTTTCCTGCGCGCTTGAGTGGGTAAAGGATGCGGTCCGGGTCATCAAGCTGGTTCTTGGTAGCCGGGCCCTTGGCGCAGTTTCTTCCGCGTGATCCGGGGTGCAGCGGATTGCCCTCAAGCTTGCGGACGGTGTGGTCTTCTTTGTCAACGTAGGCCAGAAGTCCGCATGCGCTTTCACAGTTGAAGCACGTAGTAGGCACAATGCTGTACTTGCGCTTTTTCAGTGCAGGCCATGCGCCCGGGTCAAGTTCTTCCCAGTCATCCCACTTGTCGACGGGCGGGTAGGCACTGAGTGGAAACGGTTTGGTCTGCACGCCGGGCTGCATCAGTAGGGGTGTGCCTTCGTCGGCCAGTTTGGGGATGATGCGCATCGCTGTGGCGATCTTCTCAATCAGGCTGATCTTTGCTTTTCCCATGGCGAGTCTCCTAGGTGTTCGGGCGTTTCTGGGGGACGAACACCCACAGGTACTCAGTGATCGCCAGGCCGATCAGTACTGCCAGTGCCGCCGAGAATGGCGCGTTGACGCCAAGCAGGAACAGCGGCAACAGCCCACCGATCCCGATTACGCCGAACCAGAACATCTGGCCTGCACGTCCTTCCCGAATGTCGTGCGCGGTGGCAGCGCTGTCTTCATTGGGGTGCTTGCCCCAGATTTCGAAGGCTATCACTGCCAAGTTGATCAGCGTGAACGTGAACAACGCCCAGCGAACGTCACGCCCGATCAACGCGAGAATGGCGAAGCCCGCCAAAGGCGCATGGTTGACCATGTGGATTGGCAAGGCCGGGCTCTGCCAGAAGTCGCGCCCTTTGCACTGCCCGAACAGGAAAGCGGTGTAGCCGGCACAAGCTAACGCCGCGAAACCGAGGGGCCAAGCCAAGATCTTGAATAGAACGGGGGAATGGATGAACAACCCGTTCGCGACCCAGAGAGTCGTAAGTCCACCTGTGACGGTGATGATATAGCCGCCTCGCACAAGCCAGCTCGTCCAATGCGGACGCAGCAGCACGTATATGAAACGCAGCGGTTGATCAAGGTCTTTGATAAGAAGCAGCCCGGTGATTCCGAGGAACACAAGCGATGCGATCGGCAGCCCCACCGTGTACAGGGCACTAGTTGGGTTCAGCGCCATTGTCTGGATACCCAGCATCGGCAGGATGAATGCCAAAGCGCTGACTAGCGCCAACCCCGCCGAAACGGCTTTCGTGACAACATAAGCCGCAACTTCCCAACCCCACTGGATGCCTTTGTCCGGCTGGTCATAGGCTCGACGTACTTTGGTGGAGCCCGTGGCTTTCTGCAGATCGCGCAACAAGCCATCGAGTACCGGTTCAGGTGATCCAGACGTTGCCTGGCGTGTTGCCTGTGCCTGCCGAACGATGCCGAGCAAGTCTGTTTTTGCGCCGTCTTTGCCGACGTTGTGCCCGACACCACGCGCTTGGTCAGACCACATGAACGACTCCGGCATCTGCGTTGCGGCCGGGTTCAGGCTCGCACTGTCGCCGTCGATGTAAAAGATGCTTGGGATCGTGCCCTTTTCTGGCTTGCGCTGGCTGACGGGCTCGCGACCGACTAGCTGGGCGACGTCTGAACTTGAGTCATCGAGGTCGCCGAAGTGGATCGCCTGCTCGGGGCAGATATTGACGCAGCTCGGGTTCAGGCCTTGGTCAATGCGGTGTGCACAGAAGTTGCACTTCGCCGCCGTGTGCGTGTTCGGGTCAATGTAGAGAGCGTCGTAGGGGCAGGCCTGCGTACACGATTTACAGCCGATACATCGGCGGTTGTCGAAGTCGACGATGCCATCCTTGCGGGTAAACAGCGCGCTGGTTGGGCAGATGCTGACGCAGGGTGCGTCGACGCAGTGGTTGCAGCGGGTCACCTGAAACTGGCGACTGACGGCAGGAAACTCGCCACGTTCGATGTATTTGACCCAGGTTCGATTGACGCCGATGGGCACCAGATGCTCAGACTTGCAAGCAACCGTACAGGCGTGGCAGCCTATGCAGACCCGGTTGTCGATTACAAAACCGTAACGCATGAATGCCCCTGAGGCGCCCGCCCGCGTGAATCATAACGGCGTTTGACCCCTTCGCCATCCCTTTCGGGCTGCGAAGCGCGGGCTGAACGTCCATACTGACAAGGTTGTCCGACCCGATTCAGATATAACGTAACAATAGCCCCAAGACTTCCATTTCGGAGCAACGGCATGTTTACGCAGCTGTTAGTAACCCCTACGAACTGTGAGAGCACATGTCTTCGACGGTGACTTCCGCACTGCCGGAAAGTTGTGACGTGCTGGTCGTCGGAGCAGGAGCGGCCGGTTTAATGGCTGCTCTTGCCGCACGCGGCATGTTGGACGAAACCGGAGGTGTGAACTACGCGCGTGGACCGCGCGTAGTGCTGGTCAACAACGAGTCTCGCATTGGGCTTAAGATTCTCATTTCCGGTGGCGGGCGTTGCAACGTAACGAATGAGCACGTTGACGAGCGCGACTACACAACAGATGCGCCGCATTTGTTACGCGGGCTAATGAAGGCTTTCTCAAGTGGCAGTTCCCGAGCGTTCTTTGAGAGCCGTGGCTGCCCGTTGTACGCCGAGCCTCTCGGCAAGCTTTTTCCTCGTTCAGAAAAGGCGCGTGACATTCTGAACGTCCTGCTGAACGAAGTTGAGCGCGCAGGGGTGCCGCTAGTAGCACCGGCAGAAGTGACGGCGATTCGGCCTGGTCCGCCGTGGCGTGTGACCTTTGGAAACGGGTCAACTTGCGAAGCTGGTCGTGTTGTTCTCGCGTCCGGTGGAAAGAGCCTGCCCAAGACCGGTTCATATGGAGTCGGTTTCGCCCTCTTGGCCGCACTGGGCCATATGATCGAAACGCCACTACCCGCCCTTACGCCGTTGCTGCTTAAAGTGGAAAGCCCGCTGCGTGGACTGGCCGGACTGACGATTCCGGCGGTCCTGTCGCTGGTTCCGAAAGACACGCCGGTGGAGCAAGCATCGGGTTCGAAGTTTCGACCATTGGCCCGCGCAGCCGGGAGTCTGCTGGTAACACACGGTGGTGTCTCAGGCCCGGCAGCACTGGATGTTAGCGGTGTTTGTGCTCGGTCATTGAGCGACGGCGACGCGGTTTCACTGCGCGGAGACTTCTGGTCGCTCGCTCAGAAGGGCGGGCCATGGGAAGACTATCTGGGGTTGGCCAAGCCGCCCGGCGCATGTCTAGCTGCCGCACTTGCACCTCGACCGGCGACGTTTGAGGCATTCAGGATTCAAGCGGAGTCCGTGATTGAAAGCCCCGAGCACTCTGTAGGGCGCGCACTGGGAGCGCTCCTGCCGCGTTCACTTCTCGATTCACTGCTTCGCGCCAACGGTATTGACCCGTCAAGGCAGATTCGGCAGCTTGACTCGGGCGCGTGGAAACACGTGCATCGGGCACTTACCCAGTGCGATCTGCTAC
>JAGQRE010000001.1:25615-110445 GCA_020425695.1 Planctomycetota bacterium | reverse complement strand
AAGTGGACATGCCGCCATCGCCTTTGGACCAGCAGCAGGAAAGCATGAAGACAACGCAGATACACTGCAGTGGCGCTGGCTAACCTATCTGGGAACGGCCGGCGCGCTGGGCATGGGGCTGCTTGCTGTGAACCTCGTGAGCCGACGCAAGATTCTCGACCGCATCAAGCAACTCACCGATGGCAGCGAAGGCGTGCCCGAGCCGGTCAAAACCACTGAGGCCCAGGTGCAGCAGGCAATCGCGGCCGTTACTGCGCCCGATGTGGGTGTACCGGCTGCGCCGGTAGTGCCGAGCGACGCTCCGCCACAAGCCCCGCCGCAGGATTTGCCGGACTTTGATCAGGTAGTCACCGACGATCCGCCGCGTGAGCCGTAGCTAGTCTTCCGCTTTGTGAAGTTTGACTTCGAGTTCGCTGCTGGCGGGGTCGATGAACACGTCATAGACCTCGCCCTCTTTGCATGGCTGCCTTACTTCCCACTGCCTTGGTTTGCGCAGGAAAAGCGTCGCACCGGCCGTACGGGGCACGTCCTCGGGGTCAAGTGCCGTGCGCTCAGGCGTCTCCGCAGAACCATCGTCGAAGCCGCCGAGACTGACGAACTGGTAAAACCCGCCCTCGCCAAGCCAGTCCCAGGCCGCGCGCCATTCAATTACTTCCACTACCAGCTCGAAGTCACGCCCGCTCGTCAACACAGGGCGGCGCTGTGTTGATTGCCGCTGACCGGCTCGGTTCACCGGGTAGAACAGCAGGTTCAGCTGGTCAGTCTGGTCATCGAGTTTGCCGACTTCGATCTCGGCGATCTTCTGCATGGTGCGCGGTTGAATCTTCAGGTCGGTGGTCAACAGCGACAGCACCAGCGCCTCAACGGCCAGCCAGATCACAATCAGCCCGACTCCAAGCAGCCCGAAGTCAATGATCGGTTTCACGCGTGACGTGTCGATATCGTCGCGGGCCCGGGTGCGCATCCAGTACCACACGCGCTGGGTAACAAATGCGACGAGGAAAACGCCAATGACGCAGGCGATGACCGCGAATGCTTTAAGCCTGAAGTTTGGATCAGCGTCCATGAGTTGATTATTGCGATAAATCGGGCGGCACGTCAAAGCCCGGTTCAAAGCGTAATGCGCCGATTATCGCATTCAGAAAGACTCGACGGATCGCGTCGTAGCCGCGCTGGTTCGGATCCTCGAGGTTGTAGAAGAACCAATAGTTTGGATCGTCGCTAACGTAATGCTCGTTTTCTTCGTCGCGGCAGTGGATGCCGTGCCCCAGCATGGTCTCGTAAACGTCGACCGTATGAACGTAAGCATGGGCGTCGGCGCAAGCTATGAGGGCGTCGTTGAACGCTGTGTGAATACGTTTGCCGTCGGGCCAGGCTGGCATCCAGAACAACGGCCCAGCGTTCTCGATGTCCCCTACCCCATCCGTGGGTTCGTAGATCGTTGCAAGCATTACTGCACAACCCCCCGGGAACTTCTGTGCGAGCGTATCAACCATGGTGTCGAGACGTTCGCGAAAGTTCTCGATCCACGGCTCGGCCACATCCCAACTGGCGCCGTACATCGCGCCTTCGACAGGCGCGGCTTTCCCGTACTGGTGAATCAGGTCAATGCCGCCTGTGGTGATGCAGACAATTCCGAACGTGTCAGCCGGGTATGAGGGCAACGACTGAATGTCACGCAGGTGCTGGATGCTGTTCGTGCTGTTGAAGGCTTTGCGCACAACACGAATGTTCGGCAGCACATGCGCCAGGTCCAAGCCGCGCATCTCAGGGTAGGTGTCGTCGGCGTTCTCACGGATTAAGTGGAAGTAGCCGTGCCCTTCCGGTGCTCCGTAGCCGGTGCTGACACTGTCACCTACGCTTAGCAGCACGATGGGCCGCTCACTCCAGATCTGATCGAAGGCGGTCGCATCGACAGCCTCACCGGCCGGTCCCTCCCCCATCGGTGCAGGCACCCGCGCCACGAACCATGCCGTAAGCAGCAGCAGCGCGCAGCCCGCCAGCATGCCCGGACGCAGGCTGTACCACTTCGGTTCCCGCTTGAGCTTCAGACGCTTGATGCCAACAGAGCAAGAAGCCAGTCCAGCCGCCACTAGAACCAGCGCAGACCAGTTCCACCACGCGTCAGGCGCCAACAACAGGCGACCAACAGCGGCAAAGCCGAAAACAGCCAGAACGAAGACCAGAAGTATCAGCCTGTACATAACGTCATTATACGTGCCGGGGCGGCGAAAAGACGGAAGAAAGCCAAATGGCGAAGAAAGCGATCTGAGCGCGAAGCGTAAGCGAGCGTCAACAACGCGCGGAGCAACTAGCCGGCACCCGGCCAGAACTCATCAACAACGCCAACACCACTGCCGTCAGGGCGAAAGCGCAGACGCAGCAGCGGGTAAGACGAAGTCGTTGGTATGGCCAGAATCTCGACCAAGCCGTCGTCACGCGGGATCACAGCGTTGGCCAGCACGTAGTGTCGTCCTTCAAGTTCGTCCAGCGTAAAGCCACAGCCGGGCATGGAGTCATCACCCGCCAGCACAAGCGGCGCAACGCCGGCCTCGCTGTGTTCACGCACGCGCGTACGCGCAAGTTCCAGCATCACCTGTGCTTGCTCACTGGCTGCGGCTTGGCTGACGAACATGTGAGACACAAATCGCTGGCCGGCTTCGGAGTACAATGCCGAGCCGATTCCGTACCAGATCGCTGAGGCACAGGCAAATCCGGCCAGCCACATGCCGGCACGTTTACTCATCGAAGGCTGGTTTACTGGTGCTTTCATTCGAAAGGCCCCAAATATTCGCGTTCCGAATGACCTGATTCCCAATGGAACTTCATTCTCATGAGTGGTCGTCCCGGTTCAGCGGGGATCGTGTAGATCGCCGCTTCATCGGGAGCGATGTAGTCAATCACGTTTACGGTGTAGTAGTACGAGCCACTAAAGTTCTCCAGAAGTGGACTGACGTTGGCTTTTGTATCCAATACTCGGTTGAGTTTTCCGGACTTTGCGTACAGAACCCGAGCAGTGTTACCGGCAGAATGGCTGAGTTGTTCGCCTTCTGCCAGGGGTGCATCGCGACGGCCAGCCGGCGCAATTGGCAGGCCCACAGCCACGACAAAAAGCGCAAGTGTCCCGAACAGCATGCCATAGAAGAATGCGCAGCGTAGTGGGTGTACGGTTGCAGCTTCTGGTTCCATGGCGTTCACCCTACTCGTCGGGGCCGCTCACTTCAAAGTCTGCGTCCTGGTCTGTAGTGCTGTTGAACTGTAGTGTCAGCACGCCCTTCCCATACTTCTTGAGTGTCGCGCGGATGACGACGTTATCGCCGTGCGTGTCGAATGTGTCGTCAAAGATCGCGTGGCGGGTTTCCAGTTCTTCTTCGTCAATGCCCATTGCTGTCAGTGTTTCCTCAATCCGCCCGTGTTTGCGCTGGTAGTCGCGCACCTGCGTTGCGAGCGCGTGCAGGTTGGTTTCGGTGTCGCGGTAGGCCTGCTCGCGCTTGATGGCCCGCAGTTCAACCTGCGAGTAGATCACGCCGAATGCCATTCCGCAGAACAACACGGACAGCACGATCACAAACCCCCACTCACCCGCATTTGTCGGTAATTTCAGCATGGTGGTCTATTCATCCGGGTCCTTGTTGAACCATTCGATCTCGCTGTTTCCGTCGTTCAGGTTGAAACGCATGACGCCGACTGCCAGCGCGCCCTCGTGGGAGTTTGTCTTGATCTGGATGCGTCCGTCGGGCAGTTGTCGTACGTCTTCGACTACGCTGTAGAATCGACCAGCGAACTCGCCGTCTTCGAGCTGCTCAAGATAGTGCTGTCTGGCAGCGTCAAAGTCTTCGTGTCTTGAGTATTCAACTCGAAAGGTGTCTCGCGCCGCACCAAGTAACTGTTCGCCTTCCGCACGGGTGGCATCGCGTGTTCAGCCAAAGCCCAGCGGAGCGACGAGAAGAAACAACAGCAGAAACACAGTTACCGACACCAGCAGCAACTTGGTGAATCGCCCGATGATAGGCCTGCGACGGGCCTTTGCGCGGTGGCGATCCCAGGACTCCTGAGTGCTCAGCGGGCGGTTTTCCAAGATTCGGATCTGCTTGCCTACCGGTGCGGGTTCCATTCTCTCTCCCAGTGGATGTTTGACGAACCACTAGCCCATTCGAAGTCCATGTAACCGATGCCGTCCTTTGGGTTCTTCGGGCACACATAAATCCGTGCGCCATCTTCTCCCGTAGGGACAACCAGAAGACTCACGCCAAAGTACATTCCTTCGAACTCGCCTTTCCGGACGGCAAGCTTGAATGGTTCTGTCGATCGCGTGAATTCTCCCGTTTTGGAGTACTCGACTCGAAGCCGGTCTCGTGCAGCACCAAGCAGTTGTTCGCCCTCGGCGCGCCTCGGTGAACCACAGGAGGTATGCGTCACGAGAGGGATAACTAAGAGCGAGAACACAAACAGCATCAGCACGATCACCAATACCAAACGAAGTCTTGTCTTCAAAAACAGCCAACCCAAAATCTTGAACGGTGCAGCCAGCAGCCCGGCCAGCGCCTCAAAGAAACCTGGCAACTCGCCCCACCAGTCACCCAGCATCTCCCATAACTCGCTGAAGGTCGCCGCCTTGAGCCAGTTGCGTTTGCGGCGACCGCTCCTCCCGGAGCCGCGATCCTTGTTCCGGATCGGCTGCGGACGGGAAACAGCGTTAAGCGTGTCTCCGGGAGGGCGGGTATCCGGCGGCACGGGCATGTTGCCATACCCGTACGGTACGCCGTTCCAGTTCGATTCGAATGAACGCAGGTTTGGCTCGATGCTCATGGTCAGCTTTCGGTTGAAGCGGGTTCCCGTCCGTTTCAAACCCGGGAAGCCGATCCCTGCTGAGTCCGACACCCGTCTGTCTATGATCACTAAAATGTCATGCCAATGTCATACACCCCGATGCGATGGTTGTCAAAAAATACTGTCGATATTGCGCAGAACTGCCTTGCTTTAGGGCGCGCAAAGCAGTCTGTTGTAAAGATCACAGTGGGAGAACCTGATGACGAACCAGATCGAGAAGCTCGACGCGTGGGAAGTACGCGACCTCGAAGATGAAAGGACCTACAAGATCGAGGTCGAGAAGTGCAGCGAGCTCGGAAACAAAAGCCAGCCAGGGTTGCGCATCAAGTACTTCATCGGTGGGTCCATGTACTACTGCGTCTATGAGCCCCATATCGGTGAGAAGCTCGCTTACGACGCCAAGAAGTCCGGCGGCTCGTTGGTCAGGGCTGACAAGTCGTGGCTTAAGCACGACGATCTTTGGCTTCGCAACTCGCTCGTGGTAGATGGCGACAAACTGAAGGCCCGCGTTGAAGTCAAGGTCCGAAGCAAGGACGAGCCGGTGATGAAAGAGTACGAGTTGCCGTTCAGCTTCTAGCGTCCGTTCCATGTGTCGCCGTATCTGCTAAATTCCCCAGCAAGAATCGGGGAACGCTTCATGGGCTTTGGGCGCAAAGTTACACGTGATCATCTGGTGCGTTACGCCGGCAAACTGCTGGTTGAGACGGCCGAGAAGAACCCCGACGTTCTGAAACTGGGGGCTTCGCGCCGCAACGTTACCCTTGTTTACCTCGACATCTGGGGCTTCACCGAAGTCACCAGTTACGCGTCGCCCGACGCGGTCGTTGAACTGCTGTGCGAGTACTTTTCTCGCATGACAAACCTGATTCGCGGCAACATGGGCTTCGTCGACAAGTTCTTTGGTGACGCCATCTTCGCCATCTTCGGCGCACCGGTGGACGACGCAGAGCACCCGGTGCACGCTGCCACGGCGGCCTACAGCGCCCTGCGTGAGACCTATAAGATGGCCGCCGAGTGGCAGTTGAAGGGGTTCGGGCGGATCAGCCAAAGCATCGGTCTGGTGACCGGCCCAGCAATTGTCGGCAATGTCGGCACGCCGGAGCGCGCAATGTACACGGCGATCGGCGAGGCCGTGAGTCTTACGGTGCAACTGCAGCAAGCGTCGCGTTTATATCGCTCACCGTTGATCATTTCTCGCGAGACGAACATTGGCATCAAGGAGCAGTTTCTGACTCGCGAACTTGACGTCATCAAGGTGCACGGAACAGACCGAACGACGCCGATTTATGAGCTTGTCGGTCCACGCGGTGACGTGCCCGACCAGAACCGCATGATGGTCGAGATCTTTGAACGCGGGCTGAAAGCCTTCCGTGAGCGTGACTGGGACCGTGCCGAGAAACGCTTTATGGACGCCGACAAAATCACTGGCGACGATGGCCCGAGCCGCCTGTACATGCGACGCATCGCGCTTTATCGCAAACATCCCCCACCGCCGGAGTGGGATCATGTCCACGCCCACACGGCGCGCCTGAATACCCCGGGTAGTCAGCCGTGAGCGAAGCTCCACTGAGTGTTGTCGCTGCAACGAAGCTTCCGATTACTTCGCCATTAGTGAACGGGATACCGGGTTTCACGTCCGGTTTTAGTGCCTTCCTAGTCGGCATGAAGTTGGTGTTGCCTGGTGGTGGGCTGTTTCGCTACGCCGTAGCGCCCGTAGTGTTGTCGGCTTTGGTGCTGGTAGGGCTCGCAGTCGGTGCGTTCTTTGGCGCGAAGTACTGGCTGGTGGAGTGGCTGGAAGCGAGCTGGGTTGGCTGGCTGGGCGGTGTGCTGGCGTTCATCGTGACGCTTGTGATCGCGTACTTCCTGCTGGCGCCCGTGATGACGATTTTCGTGCCGTTGTTCATCGACCCGATCTGCGAGAAGGTACACATCAAGTACACCGGGCGTGAGCTGATCGGTGAACGTTCTTCGCAGGCGTTCATCAGGCGGCAACTTTACGCAATGGTGCAGTCGTTGAAGTGGTTGCTGGTGGTGTTGGTTGTCCAGATACCGTTGATGGTCCTGTCTCTGGTGACCGTTGTCGTTTCGGTGGTTGCGATCCCGATCAACGCGGTGATTCAGGGCGCAGATCTGATGGACTGTTCACTGTCGTTGCGCGACCAGAACCTATCGCAAAAGCTCGCCTGGACGAAGAAGAACCTGTGGGCGTCTGCGGGTCTGGGGGCTGCTGCGAGCTTGGTGATGCTTGTGCCGGGCTTGAATCTCTTCGTGATGCCGGCCGGTGCCGCCGGTGCGACGCTGCTCATGATAGCCGCCGACGGTGGTCAGCAGGATTCCTCTGAACAAACGTAAGCAGAATCCGTTATACTGCACACACCTGTTAGTGCGCACTCGGGAGCTTTGCTGCGCCGTGCTGGGAGAAAAGGCCGAGTTTTCATGCCAGAACGCAACCCCGACACACGAAATTTTCGCCGTGATCGTCGTACCTGGATGCAGGCCGTTGGTCTGACCGTCGCCGCGTCAGCATTTGGCCCAGCGCTGTTTGCCCAGAAGTCAAAGAAGGGCGACAGCGAGCTTACTGAAGCTGAACTCGAAGCCGCTTACGCCGAAACCGAGAAACTGGTCTCTGTGGCAAGCACGGACGATCGCCCGGGCATCGCGGCGTGGCAACAGAAGCAGGGTGTCGGGCTGCAGTGGCCCGCGAAGTACTACCTGCCGTGGCCTGCGGGTATCGGGCACCAGGTTTATCAAAGCTGGAACGGCAACAAGATAGGCCCGCCCCGCGCAACACACATGAAGGCTCAGAACTTCTACGCGTGGGACTTTCACATCATTCGCGGCGAGTACATTTGCGCGGCACGCGACGGCAAGGTCACCAACGTCGTAGACGACCAGCCTGCCGGCAACGAGAACGCAAACGTCATCTACATTGAACACGCCGACGGCGAAGTCAGCGTCTATGCCCACAACGGCAGCAACACCGCGCTTGTCAGTATCGGTGACAAGGTTTTGGCAGGCCAGAAGATCTGCCAGGGCAGCAACGAGTCGATGCACCTGCACTTCTGCATCTGGAAGGGAATGATCGACTACCCATGCCGTTTCATCGAAGTCGAGAACGACAACGGTGTGCCACAGTACGGGCAGAACCCCGTGTCGAAGAACACCGGCCCCGACGACGGGCAGATCCACGAGATCAAGACGAACTTCGCGAAGGGTGAAGCTGCGTTCGAGAAGAAGGACTACCTGACGGCGCTGAATTTCTACCTGGCGGCCACGGTAACCGAGGTTCGTATCGAAGAGTACGAAGCTTCGCTGGAGCGCATTGACGAGTGCCGTGTGATCATCGACGCCGAAGTCGCTGAGGCCGTTGCGGAAGCCAAAGAAGGCGACTTTGCGGGCGCCGACAAACGCCTGAAAGAGATCAAGAAGAAGTACGGTGATTTCGCCAAGGGTCGTATTGATGAAGCGCTGAAGGAACTTGAGGATGACCCGAAGTTCAAGGACTGGGTCAACAAACAGCGCTGCGAGCGCTGGTGGATTGCCGCCCACAAGGCCGAGAAGTTCGAGGATTGGGACGAGGCCGAGAAGTACTACCGCCTGTTGAAAGGCGTCTACAAGAAGGGCGACACCGAGTACGACGAGATACGCAAGAAGCTGACCAGAATCAAGATGGCCAAGATTCTGGAGGAGTAAGTCTATCGAATTGCCGGTACAGCCCCGCCGAGTTCGGCGGGGCTTTTTACATCACGGATTCTCCGCAATGCTGACAGGCTGGCGCCGGTGCCCTACCATGGCGGCGATGTCAGCCACCTACTTCCCATCCGATGAAATCGTCTCGCGCTTCCGGGCGCGGCGTACGGTGATGGGGTACTGGCAGCTCGCGCGCCCCTTCACGTTGCTTGCGCCGGCCTTGGGGATGGCTTCCGGGGGTATCGTCGCGTTCTTTGCCGTGGGCGATAAAGCTGTCGTTGGGTGGGAGTTCCTGAAAGTACTGTTGCTCGGCACGATTGCCGCCGCCTTGCTGAATGCGGCCAGCAACGCACTCAACCAGATCTTTGACCTCGATATTGACCGCATCAACAAGCCGGGACGCCCGCTATGTACCGGCACGGTCAGCTCAATGGGTGCCGGTGTCTTCGCGGCTATCACGGCTGCCATGGCGCTGATTCTTGCCGGCGTTGTCAGCACCCTGACAGGGCACTGGGGCACGATTGCACTGTTTGCGGCCGCGACCTTCTTCAGCCTGGCTTACAGTGTGCCGCCGATGCGTATGAAGTCTCGTGGCTGGTGGGCCAACGTCACGGTCGCACTGCCGCGCGGGACTTTGCTTAAGGTGGCGGGGTGGTCGTTGGCACAGAGTATTCTCAGTGTTGAAGCCTGGTACATCGGGCTGATCATGGGACTGTTCTTGTTGGGCGCGACGACGACAAAGGACTTCGCCGACGTGCGCGGTGATGCGGCCTACGGCGTGAAGACGCTTCCTGTAGTTTACGGGCCTGAGAAGGCAGCAAAGTTCGTTGCGCCGTTCATTGTGCTCCCGTTCCTGCTGATTCCGCTGGGCGGACTAATCGGCGTGCTGACCGGGCACTTGATTGATCTGATTGCACTAGGCGCGATCTGCACATTATGGGGCGCACACGTCGCTGCGCGGATACTGAGCGACCCGGAGTCGCTGACACAAACCGAAAATCACCCAGCCTGGCGCCACATGTACTACATGATGATCTTCCTGCAGGTAGGTTTCGTACTGGCCTACGTCCCCTACGAGTTCTACGGCAGCATGCTCAGAAAGCTGATATGACACGCATCGCCGACCGCATGCAGCACTTGGTGCAATCCGACATCCGCCGTCTGACCATTGAATGCGACAAAGTGGGCGGCATTAACCTTGGGCAAGGCATCTGCGACCTACCGACGCACCCGTTGGTGAAGCAGGGCGCTATTGAAGCCATCGAAAGCGGCAAGGCGATCTACACCCATGCGCGGGGGCTGATTGGGCTACGCCGCAAGATCAGTCAGAAGCTGAATCAGTTCAACGGACTGCAATACGACCCGGATACCGAGATGTGTGTAACGGTCGGCAGCAGCGGTGCGTTCGCGTGCTCAGTGCTGGCGACGCTGAACCCCGGTGATGAAGTCATTCTGGTTGAGCCCTTCTATGGCTATCACCTGAACACGTTGATCATGGCGGGCATCACGCCGCGTTTTGCCCGTATTGATCTCAACAGCATGACCCTTGACCGGTCAAGTTTTGATGGTCTGGTCAACGAGCGCACCCGCGGTGTCATCATCTGCACACCGAGCAACCCGGCCGGTGTGGTGTATTCACGTGACGACCTGGAATGGCTTGCCGCGCTGGCGGAAAAGCACGACCTCTTGGTCTACAGCGATGAGATCTACGAATACATCACCTACGACGGTCTAAAACACGTCAGCGCCGCAACCGTGCCCGGCATGCGCGAGCGCACCATGACGCTGGGCGGATACAGCAAGACGTTCAGCATTACGGGCTGGCGTATCGGCTATTTGGCGGCACCCGCGGACATCATGGAGAAGGCGGCCGTCGCCAGCGACTTGCTGTACATCTGCGCCCCCCATCCCTTGCAGCTAGGCGTACTGAAGGGGCTGGATGCGCCCGCCAGCTATTACGAAGACATGCGCAAGGATTACGAAACCGGACGCGAGATGATCTGTGAAGCACTCGAAGCCGGTGGCTTCAGGCCGTACTGGCCCAAGGGCAGCTACTACGTGATGGCGGATTTCTCTGCGCTGGGTTGGAATGACGACCAGGAGGCCAGCCGTGAGTTACTGAAGCGCGCCAAGGTCGCTGCGATCCCCGGCGGCGCGTTCTTCGAGCCCGGGTCCAGGCGCGGCAGCAAGTTGCTGCGCTTTTGCTACGCAAAGGAACTGCCGATTCTGGAAGAAGCCTGTAAGCGGCTTCGTGCACTCAAGTAAGGCACACGGGTTTCGTGTGAAAATCGATGAGCCTTCCCGTTGGAATCGTCGTCTTGGTCCTGCTGGTCACCAATCTGGTTGCGTTCGCGGCGCAGGGTTGGGACAAGCGTCTCGCCCGCACGAAGGCCAAGTCACGCACACCCGAGAAGACACTGCTGTTACTGGGCCTGCCACTGGGCGCGCTGGGAATGCTGGCGGGCATGCGCTATTTCAGGCATAAAACGAAAAAGCGCAGCTTTCAGCTCAAGGCTGCCGCGGTGGTTTTCGCCAATCTGCTCATGCTTGCGGCGCTTGGCTGGTTGGCGATGCAAGGGCATGTAACGTTTGAACTTACGCTTTACTAAAGCGACACACCTGCGATAATGAACTTGCCCTGAACCCATCCCTGTGGGGTTCCAACGCATGATCGCAGCACCCATAGCCACCTCAGATAAATGCCACCGATGCGGCAGCAAGCTCGCATACGAAGGGCGTCCGTGCCATTTGTGCCTGTCCCCCGCAGGTTTTGAGCTTTCCGACGGGCGGGTCGAGAAGGTGGAGGGTGTTGAACGTGCATCGACTGTCCGGCTGCCGAAGTTTGCCCAGCCGAAGCTGATTCGCGGCAAGAACATCCGCAAGCCACGTGGGCAGCGCGCAATTGAAGTTGCCAAGACCATTGGGCGCTGGACCTGGAACAGCATCGGAATCGCTGTTGTTGTCCACGCACTGGCTCTCGTAATCGCGTTGTTCTTCGGCGAACACGTTCGTGATGTCGTTGACTACGTCCAAAGGGTTGATGTCCGTGAAGAAATCGCTGCTGCACCAGTCGCCGCAGAGCAGCCTGACGAAATTGAAGTGCCTGACTTTGAGCCGCTTGATGACGAAATGATCATGCCGGATCAGGTCATTGAAGATCCCGATATTTTGGCCGGGGACCCCGAGTACGAAGCGCCACCTGAGCATGACGTTTATGCACCGTTGCCGCAGGTTGCGCCGCCGAACCCGGCGCCGCCTTCTCACAACCCGTTTCGCCGACCTGACGCCGGCAAGGGGCTCGGTGGTGGACAACCGTCGTCGGCCACGAACCCACCCGCAGGCAGCGGGTTGTTTCGCAACCGCAATGGAGAAAGCAAGGCTGCGGCCATCCAATCCCACGGCGGCGGCTCGGACACTGAGAATGCAGTCAATCTTGGGCTTGCGTACCTGGCGCGGACTCAGGATCACAACGGCAGTTGGGACCCCAACGACGGCTACCGCGGAAGACGCCCCAATTGGGCAACCAGCGACAACGGCTACCGTGGGGCCCTGACAGCGCTTTGCACCCTGCCCTTCCTCGCTGCCGGGAACTCACCCGATTCGGGTCCGTACAAGAAGAACGTCGAGCGCGCGATCAACTGGCTGATGAGCCAACAGACCAGCGATGGTTGCGTCGCTTACAAGAACGCCACACAGATGTACACGCACACGGTGGCGACGCTCGCGTTGTGTGAGGCTTACGGAATGTCCGGCGACGAAGAGATTGGTAACTCGGCCGAGCGCGCCGTGCGATTCCTGGAACGAACGCAGGGCAACGGTGGCGGTTGGGACTACAACGGATACATAACAGGCACGGGAAGCGGGATCGAGAGAAACGACCTGTCGATCAGCGGCTGGGGCGCCCTGGCATTCAAGAGCGCGAAGGCCGTGGGCATCAAGGTCAACGAAAAGAACTGGAAGTCTCTGTCTGATCTGTATGACCGGCACAGCCTCACGAACGGCGAGACCTACTACGCCGACCGTGCCACGGGAAGCATCAGCGGGACGCGCAAGGGCATCGGGATGGTCGGCGTCGGTCTGACCTCACGAACCGTGCTGGACTCTGAGCGTTTCGAGAAACGTAACTACGCCGCCGAGCGCTTGCTTCTGAAGAAGTTGCCGTCATGGAAAGACCTGAAAGAGCCCAACGAGAGTTCCGAAAACCCGAACTTCAATTCGTTTTACGGTTGGTACTACGGCACGCTTGGCGTGTTCCTGCTGAACGAAGGACGTGGGCCTGCGTGGGAACAATGGAATGACGCCATCAAGAAAGAACTGCTGGCGAATCAGGACCTGAAGGGAAGTCGCAAGGGCGCCTGGGAAGCCGTTGATACATGGATTGGTCCGCTGATGGGCGACTTCTACAGCACGGCGCTGTCGGTGCTCTGCCTTGAGGTTTATTACCGCTACAACACCGTTCATCGCCCCGACAGTGAAACAGGACCTGTTACGGAGCGTCGTGCCCGTCCTCAGCCGCGCAACCTCCCTGAAGTAGAAAGAGACGAACCGGAACATCCGGTCAACGGTGTCGTGATCGACGGTGTCGAGCTTGATCTGGATAAAGCCGGCCACCGCAGCAAGTACCTGCGTCTATTGTCTCGCAGGGACGGGCTGAACTCGCTGCCGACTTTGATCAAGCACTTGAGCGACGAGAGCACGAGTGTGCGCAGCACAGCGCTGATGGAAATTGGCAAACTGAAAGCCACCGATGCCGTCAGCAAGGTCAAGGCCATGCTTGATGACCCGGATGATCAGGCTATCAAGCTGACAGTGATTGATACCCTGGGCACCATCGGAGAACGAAGCGTCTACCCGTCACTGGTGCGTCTATTGTCTGACCCGGAGAATTCGGTGCAAGTCGCCGCGCAATCAGCATTGCGGAAGCTGGCCAACGGTAAGGACTTCGGGATCAACAAACGGGCGTGGGAAGACTGGTTCTCGCGCAATCCGTAAGTTACTCAGCTTCCGGGACGTTCTTCTTCTCTGACTCGATCAACTTCGGATACAGTCGCATTAAGCGCGCGTGCACTTTCGTATCGTCGTGCTTGCTGAGCCCACGGGCGGCCCACAGGTACTCAACAGCGCGTTGGAAGCGCCCTAGTTCTTCAAGAGAATCCGCCGCGCCGATGTACAGCCGAGGATCATCAGGCAACAGGTGGATTGCGAACTCGTAGTTCTGAACGGCCTTGCGCCAGTTTCTCAGGCGGTAATACGCGCGTGCGGCACCTTCATAGGCAGCCGGGTTGGTTGAGTCGTACTGAGTCGATTTTTCATACGCCTGTGCAGCATCCCCGAAGCGCTGGTCTTGTTCGTGCAATGTGCCGTAGTGGTACCACAGGTAGCCGGACTTCTCTTCGCGCTTGGCGGCCTCGTCGTAAAACTCACGAGCCTTGTCGAGCTTGCCGGTGCGCTGGTGATAGATGGCGATCGCAACAAGCGGGTAGGCGCGATCCTTCTCAACATCAGCTGCCTGCTTCAGGCGTGCCAGTGCGGCTACGTCGCGTCCCTGCTCCAGATAGACAAGACCGAGGTTGACGAGTGTGTCGCCGTCGCGCGGGTCGTACTCAAGCGCCTTCTCGTACCACAGGACGGCTGAGTCGTAGTCGCCTTCATCCTGATAGCAGACGCCAAGGTTGTAGCAGACGGCCATGTCTTCGCCGTTGCGCTTGATGTGCTCTTTGAACTTCTCGATGGCGCGTGGGTAATCGGCGTAGTCGATGTACTCGACGCCTTGCTCGAAGGTCGAAAGGCGCGGCACACCACCGCAGCCGGTGGCAGCGGCAATTAGAAAGGCAAAAGTAGAAAGGCAAAAGAGAACTCTGGCCGACCGGCGGCCTACAGCAGCGATACTTTTGACTTTTGACTTCACACTATTTCCTTCCGGCGGTTATCCCGTCGGTTAGTCACTTTCCTTGCGCGGGCGACGCCCGGAATTGCGGATCGTCAACTCGTCAACATTCGGTATCGGACGCGGCCCGTCAAGGGCAGGGTTCTCGGTCTCATCGCCGCCCCAGATCAGCAGGCTTGGGTCGTTCTCAATACGCTTGGCGAAGTAACGCAGGCTATCCGTCGCTTCACGCACGTTCTCAAGGCTGACAGCGATGTTCAGCTCATTGTCGAGCACAAGATCGTTCACGTTCCCGATCAGTTTGTCGAGGTTGTCTGCAATTATATTCAGGTTGCTTACCAGCTGCGGTACGCCATTGCCGTCGTCAGACAGCAGCAAGTCGATCTTGCCGGAGGCGCTTTCAAGGCTTGCCAGCGTGTTCGTGATGTTCGCATTGTTGTCGTTGACGAGCGTGCGGATTTCTTCAAGCAGAAGCTGGGCTGACTCCAGGGTCGGGGCCACCTTGCCGAAGGCCGGTTTCATCTCAGTCAGCCCTTCGTCAAACGTCTTTAGCGCACTCTTGAGGCTGCGAAGGGCGTCCGCGATGTTCTCGGTGGTCTCAGGGTTGTCCAGCAAGTCGGAGACCCGCTTCAACCCGGACTCAAGTTTGACGATGGTCTTGTTCGCTGCTTCAAGCAGGTCGCCGAGTTCAACCGGGCGCTGCCCTTCGTTCGGCAGGCGCTCTCCAGGTTTGACGATTTCGCTGGCCTGTCCAAGTTCCAGGGCCAATTGCGTACCACCGAACAGTCCGCCGCTCTGAACGCGGGCGATCGTGTCTGTGGGGATCGTGACGACGTCCGTGAACTCCTCGTTCACGAAAAAGGTCACGATGATTTCGACCCGGCGTGATCCATCGGCATCGACAATCGGTCGGGCGTCGATCTGTTCGACCTTCCCGACGCGTTGGCCAGCTACTAACACCGGCGCATTAACGCCCAGACCACCCGAGTTCGAGAACCGAACTGAGTATCGATTGCCGTCAGGCTTGGGGTTGTAGGCCTGAAGAAACAGCACGGTCCCAAAGAACGAGGCAATAACCAGGACTGCAAACAGCCCGGTCATCAGGTCAGAACGTGAGGATTTTGCGGCCATGGCTTCCCTCTAGTCAAACTCGTTGATGTCTGTGTCCCCGCCGAAGCGATCGAGCGCCTTCTTGCGTCCATTAAAACGCTCACGAATTCTTTGTGCGCCGGCATCGCCACCGGCTGCGCTCGGGTCATACCGCGCTCCATCAAGCTGAGCTGCAAGAGAGGCAGCTTCCCAACGAGCACGCAAAAGCATCTGTTTCAACTCGCCGTCACTCGACATTGCGCTCGCCTCTTCGCTGAGCGTTTGGTACTCCCTCAACTCAACCCCAACGCGAGTGAGTCGCTCGTTCAACTCATCCATGCTGGAGCTGCCGTCATCAAGCGCCTGCTGCAGGTCGTTGAGTTGTTGCCCGATGTCGGTCGTACTCTGCCCGAGTTCAGCTCTAAGTTCTTCGAGTCTCTCAGGTGTGCCGTCCAGGGCTTCTCTACCGCTTCTAAGCGAGGGAGCCAAGTCGTTCATACGAACCACCAGCTCGTCCATCGTGGTACGAAACAGCGATACAGAACCTTGAATTCCCTCGATGAATTCCGGGTCTCCAATGGTCTTTTCCAGTTCAGTGATCAGTTTGTCGAAGTGTCTAACTGACTCAGCCATGCTGCTGATCTGATCGGTCTCTTCGGCGGCGGTCGCATCTTTGAACTCACCTCCCGCTTCGACGACTTCGGGAGTCGACCCATAGCCCAGTACGAGTCGCGGACCGGAAATTAGCCCGGGACCGACAACGATCACCTTACTGTCTACGGGGAACTCGAGGTCAGACACGCTGTCGTACAAGCTGAAATCAACCCGTGCCAGGACGTTGCCCTCACGCTTGACCAGTTCGACCACTTCGACCCGTCCGACGCGACGCCCGTTGAGATAGACCGGATCACCAACACCCAGGCTTCCCGCGTTCTTTACGTAGATGGCGAACTGCCGTGGTTCCTCTTTGACTTCGTTGATGGCCACGGCCGCAATAGTCAGGAACGCGGCGACGCACAGAACAACAACCGCCACGATACCGGCGATGGTGTTCCAGTGCTTCTGCTGGGCGTCTGGCTGGCTCATGATTTCATCTGGTTCTGTATGTTCGATCCAATCAGCCGCTCGGAAAGCTCTGACAACTGGCGGGGTGCGTTGATCGGCCCCTCGGGGTCTCCGTTCATGAACTGACGCACGACCGGGTCATTCGATGTACGGAGCTGCTCCGGGTTGCCGCGGAAAACGACACGCCCCTGAAACAGCATGATTGCTTCGTCAGCGATGCGGAAAATGCTCGGCATCTCGTGGGTAATCACGACGGATGTAATGCCCAGCTTACTGGTCAGGTCTTTGATTAACTTGTCGATCACGCCGATCATTACCGGGTCAAGCCCGGCGCTGGGTTCATCGTAGAAGACAATGGCCGGGTCGAGGGCGATTGCGCGGGCCAACCCCGCGCGCTTTTTCATGCCGCCGCTGATCTCGTACGGGTACTTATCCAGCGCGTTGCCCATGCCGACCAGTTCCAGCTTCAGTTTGACCATCAGGTCGATTGTGGACTGAGGCAAATCCGTGTGGCGCTGGATAGGCAGAGCGACGTTTTCAGCGACGGTGAGCCCGTTGAGCAATGCCGAGCTCTGGAACAACACGCCGAACTTGCGGCGTGCTTCGTCGCGGACCCTGCGGGACGGTGCGTGAATGTCGATGCCGTCAATCAGAACTTCACCCGCGTCAGGGTGCTCTGCGCCAATCATGTGTCGCAGTAGTGTGCTTTTGCCGCAGCCGGACGGGCCCATGATCACGTAGACCTTGCCGCGCTCAAAATCGAACGACATGTCATTCAGCACATGGTTGTCGCCATAGGACTTGTCGAGCCCTCGGACCGAGATTGCCGGGCCGTCTGATCGCAGGTGCGAATCACGGCGTGCCTCCGGCAGTTCAATCTTGATGTCTCCGCTCATTCCACAACCCCCACCTTGGACAGGAAGTTGTAGACCATCGACATGACGAAGTCGGAGAAGATGATCAGGATCAGCGAAATGACGATCGCCTGCATGGTTGCGCGCCCGACTTCCATCCCGCTGCCCTTCACATTGAAGCCCTTGAAGCAGCACACAAGCGTGATGATCACGGCAAAGACAACGCTCTTCGCGAGCCCGAACGTGAAGTTGGACAACGAGACAAACTGCTTCGTGATGTCCATGTAGGACTCATGCGGGATGTTGAATTGGTACACGCCTACCAGATAGCCGCCGAGCAACGCGGACATGTCGAATAACACGGTGCACGCGGGCAACATCAGAATCGCCGCCGAAAATCGCGGCGCCACCAGATAGCCAACCGGGTGAATCCCCATGGTATCCAGCGCAAGTACTTCCTCGCTGACAGCCATAGTGCCGAGTTCAGCCGTGAAACCGGCGCCGACACGCCCAGCAAAGATGATTGCAGCAAGCAACGGCCCGAGCGTGCGCAGAATCGATACACCAACCACGCCGGCGACCAGCTCTGCAGGACCGTACCTGGCGAGTGAGGGCGTCGTTTGAATCACAAGAGAAGCGCCTACCAGAAACCCCAGAAGCACCATGATCGGAGTGCTGCGGGCGCCGGTATAGTCCATCTGGACGATCAGGTCATGGCGCGGATAGATTCGTTTGTTGAAGAGTCCGCGAACGCCAAAGCCTGCGGCGGCCGCACCGAAACGCACGGCCGCACCCAGCGACGCAACGTATTGGTTGACGAACGCACCGAGGTTTGAGATCAGGTTTGTCGCTGCCTGCATAGTCGCTATTCGATAGGCTTCGTCGGGTCGTGCAGGCGTTGCCACTTCGCAATCACCTTCTTTGTGGCCTTCAGGCCGGCTTCAATATCCTGATAGATTTCAAACACTCCCAGCAACTCCAGCATGCCTCGTACCGCAGGCGGCGTGTTCACCAAGCCAAGCTGCCGTCCCTCGTTTTTCATTCGGTCGTGCACTTCTACCAGCACGGCAATTCCTGCGCTGTCCATACTGCGGACTTCTCGAAGGTCCAGAAACAGAACCGGCTTGCCGTCGGCCACAACTTCGTTGAGAACTTCTCTCAGTGCCAGGGCATTCCCCGAATCCACGTCACTCATGAGACGTGCGCAAACGGACTTTTGTATCACCTGCGTCTTAAGGTCATATTTCCGCATGGCGGGTAACCACAACGCCTTTTCCGGGACACACTTCGGAATGAGCGAGATACCATAGCAGACGCTTCCGTTGATTCCACGGTATGGAGCCCAGTTGGCATTCCTTAGAGCTACCGACCCTACTCCTCGCCAGCTTCTTTCGGCGCCTGTACTTGTGGGCAGCCTGGGGTTGGTCGGTTTTGCGCCGAAGGCCCGCGGCACTGCCGGTACGTTGTTATGCGCTCTGATGGCCTTGGGCCTCTACCTTGGTGACGTCCATGCGGAAGTTTGGCTGCCTCTTGCGGGTGCAGCCGCGCTACTTAGCTGGCTTTCCGGCGAGTTGGTGTTACGCAAGCTGGAAGGTTTGAAGGATCCGAGCTGGTTCGTGATGGATGAGGCGGCCGGCTATTTTTTCACACTTGGGCTCATGAAGGCCGATTCGCTCTTGGCGATTCTTGCTGGGTTTCTAACATTTCGTTTTTACGACATTGCTAAACCGTGGCCAGTTCGGAGTTTCGAACGGATTCCCGGCAGCGTCGGCATCCTTGCTGATGATCTTGTTGCAGGAATTTTGGCGGCTTGGACATGTTACGCGGTTTTCGCAGTAAGCGCAGCACTCACGTAGTGGAGCCACAATGGCGACCAGGCCGAATCCAAGTGGTGGTACCCAGCCCCCTCAAAGGTCAGGGACGAACCGCCGCATGATGACGCCACCTCCGGCCTCAGCGCGGAAGTCAACCGGCTCAATGCCGGCGGCGGGTGGGCGCAAGTCTTCAGGCGCGATTCCAACGGCGGGTACAACGCCGCCACCGCCTGCATCAGGCGGAGGTGGAGGCAACGCTGCGGGTGCAAAAGGTGCCCAAGGCGGCGCGAATGCCCCGCGACCGGTAGCACGGCTCAAGACTCAAGGCATGCCGATCAAGACTAAGATCGTACTTGCCATGTGCGGGCTGTCGGTCGGTGTTTCACTGCTGATTTTCGCGATCGTCATGATCATCGCGACCTCAAGTCTGGAATCGACAATTGAGCAGGCTGGCGTTGGCATGCTTCAGCAAGCTGAGGCGATCCATCGCCCGTACAAGGCCGGCTTGAATGAGAAGGGGCTGATTGCCTATTTCAGCCAGCCGAGCAACCGCGACAAAAAGTTCGGCGATTACTGGCAAAAGATCCAGGACCAGTGGTTCAGCAAGACCATCCCCGGCTGCCGCGAGTTCGCCAACTGGGAGCAATTCAAGGACGATCGTGTCTGGGTCAAATGCGCGGCGGAAGTTCAATCCAAAGAAGGCGCGTCGGGCCTGAACGACGCTCAGGGCTACGAGATTTTCGGCGAGTCCTGGAAGGACCTTCGAGACCTGGGCCCAGGTGGCAAACTGATTGAACCGCAGAGTCCTCGTCGCATCAACGAAAGCGCCATGGAGCGCGTGAAGCACCTCTTCCCGAATCTGTTCCAGCGCTACAAGCTGGACGCCAGTCGTGACAGCTTTGCCCGCCTGAAGGCGAAGATCAATGAAGAGACAGATCAGAGCCTGATCCACCATCAGGCCGGCTTGCGTAAAAAGATCTTCAGCGAGTTCCAAAAAGAGTTCGTCGCGGACCTGGACAAGATGACGACGGACGAATCAAGCCAGATCCGTTACGTCATATTCAAGATTCCCGCGAACGAGTTGCCCGGTTTTGACGCTGTAACGCTACAGGTGATTAGCCCGACACCGACCGGCACCAAACTGGAAGTGGAGAATTCGCCGCCTAACACAAAAACCGTCGGTGAAGGCATCGAGGTTGACAGCGGCGCATCGGTGAAGGGGATTCCCGCCTACGGCTTCAGCGAGAGTCTTGGTGCAAACGAAAGCATTTCGATTTATCTCGATCGCGCAGAGATTCAGAGCCGCAAGAGCAGTCTGTTGTGGTCGATCCTCGGCATTTCGGTCGTAGGTATCGGGCTCGCCATTCTCATGGCTTTCCTGATCGGCGGAAGCATTACAAAGCCGCTTCAGGTCCTGATGAACGACATTCAGGTCATCAGTGGCGGCAACTTTGACCATCGACCGGCCGCACGCAGCCGAGACGAACTTGGCATTGTAGCACGCCTTCTGGGTGACATGGCGACAGGTCTCAAGAGCGCTCAAGACGTGTGGCTGGAGAATCAGGGACGCAAGCACGACCTCGACATCGCCAAAGAGATTCAAGAAAACCTGCTGCCGAAGCATGTGCCCCGGATCGCCGGTTACGACGTCAGCGCTTATTACTCACCGTCGAAGGAAGTCGGTGGCGACTACTACGACTTCTTCCTGGTGGACAAAACGCACCTTGGGATGATCTGCGCCGACGTTTCGGGCAAGGGCATCCCGGGCAGCATGGTCATGATGATGGCCAAGGCGTTGGTCAGCTACGAAGCACAGGACAACCTGTCGCCACGGGACATCTTCTGCAAGGTGAACCGCACGCTGGCCAAGGACATCAAGCGCGGCATGTTTGTCACCGCCTTCTATATGGTGCTGGATATTCCTACAGCGCGTCTGACGCTGGCATCGGCGGGGCACAACCCGCTGCTACTTTATCGTGCGGCAACCAAGCAGTGCGTCGAAGTGAACCCGGGCGGCATCGCGCTCGGCTTCGACAAGGACGGGCGCTTGTTTGAGCGCAACATGAAAGAAGAAGTCATCCAGCTTCAGCGCGGCGACCGAGCGGTGATCTACACAGACGGCGTTACCGAAGCCATGAGCCCGACGGGTGAAGAGTTCGGCGAAGAACGCTTGCAGGCGATCACGATTCAGGCCGCGACGCGTTCGTCAGCCGAGTATCTGACGACGCTCGTGAATGCGATTCAGGGCCACGCGCAGACAGACGACCAGCACGACGACATCACGATTGTCACCTTGAAGGTAGGCTAGGAAAACAACGGGGAACGCAGTTGTCCGACTCGCACGTAACGGACAGGCTCAAAGTGGAAGCGCTGACACGCAATCTTGCGGTCGTGCGTGAGTTTCTGCACGCGACCATCAAACGCTCTCTACTGCCGACCGCAGACTCGAACAAAGTAGTACTGGCGGTCGACGAGGCTGTCGCAAACACCATCCAGCACGGCTACGAAGGCATGGACCCCGGCAGTGTCGAGGTCCTGATCGACGCCGATGACAAGAGTTTCCGCGTGCGCATTCGTGACAACGGCGTCAGCTACGACAGCGCGAGCGGCTCAAGCGAAAAGGCGGAAATCGACCTTCAAGCCCACATCGCAAGCGGCAACAAGCGCGGGCTTGGTTTGTTCATCATGCGGAAGGTGATGGACGAAGTTCACTACACGTCGCGCGAAGGCGAAGTAAACGAATTGACTCTGGTGAAGTATTTTAAGGTTTCCGGCTAGACCCGGATAGCAGACTTCAGCGCTTATTGATTCAGTCGACACAGTGCGTTAAAGGCAGGCCACATGAAGGAGTTCGAAATCAACCTTGAGCAGCTCTCGCCCAATGTGACGCTCATTCACATTGCAGGGTGGCTCGACGCGCATACTTTCGAGTACATGGAACAGACGATCAATAACCTGTTCGACGAAGGCAAAGTGCGTCTCGCGGTTGAGTTGTCAGACGTTGAGTACATTTCAAGTGCAGGTGCAGGCGTGTTTATCGGCACGCTGTCGGCGTCGCACGAGCGTGGTGGCGACATTGTCCTGATGAATCCGACTGAGCCGGTGCAGGAAGTGTTCGACATGCTGGGACTGAGCCAAGTGTTCAAGTTTGCAAGCTCGTCACAGGAAGCGTTGAAACTGCTCGCAGCCAAGTAGGCTGGCTTGTGGCGTCGAATCGCTTAGGTTAGAAACCCGCCGACGTTGAACGTCGGCGGTTGCATTGAGAGATACAAAGACACGTAGCAACATTGGGACGAAAATGGCGCGCATTCAGCCGAAAATTCTGAAGGGTTTCCGCGACTACCTGCCTGAGGTAATGGTACCGCGCACGCGCCTGCTGCGGCGTATCGCCGAAGTGTTTGAGCGATTTGGTTTTGAGCCGCTGGATACACCAAGCGTTGAATACGCCGAAATCCTGCTCGGAAAGGCAGGCCCCGAGGCCGAGAAGCTGTTCTATCGCTTCAACGACCAGGGGGGGCGCGACGTCGCTCTGCGTTACGAGCTGACGGTTTCTTTGGCGCGCGTCATTGGCCAGTACAAAACCGATCTCGTCAAACCGTTCAAACGCTACCAGATGGGCCCGGTCTGGCGGGCCGAAAGCCCGGCCAAAGGGCGCTTCCGTGAGTTCTGGCAATGCGACGTAGACATCGTCGGCACGGACAGTCTGCTCGCGGATGCCGAGTGCATTGCTATCGACCACGCCGTCATGCGTGCGTTGAACGTGCCCAACTACCTGATTCGTTTCAACAATCGCAAGGTTTTCCGCGGGCTTCAGGCGCGCATCGGAATCAGCGACAGCGAAACCATGAACTCCATCATGCGCAGCGTCGACAAGTTCGACAAAGTCGGTGAAAACGGGGTACGAAAAGAGCTTGAGGCGATCATTGGCAACGGTGGCTTTGGCGAGAAAGGACTCGAGACGATCCTTGAGTTCCTGAAACTCGCTGAAGGAACGTCCGACAACTCAGCATGCATTGACGCCCTCGAGCAGTTCCTGAGCGGGACAGAAATGGGCCAGCGAGGCTGTGCGGAGCTGCGTGAAGTGCTGGGTTCAGCACAAGCGCTGGGGGTGCCTGACGATGTGCTGCAAATCGACCCGACCATCGTGCGCGGGCTGGACTATTACACCGGAACTGTATTCGAAACTTTCCTGAAAGACGCCCCGCAGTTTGGCAGTGTCATGAGCGGCGGTCGATACGACGGACTTATCGGTATCTTCAGCAGCGAAGAAGTGCCTGCGGTGGGTATCAGCGTCGGCATCGACCGACTGATCGCCGCGTTGGAGGAACTGAAACTCCTGCCCGATGCACGTGCTTCGGCGGCCGTGCTTGTTTCGGTTTTCGGCACGGAGACCGTGGACTATTCGCTCAAGATCGCCGGCGATCTCAGGCGTGCGGGTATCAATGCTGAGTTGTATCTGGACCCGAAAGCAAAGCTGGCGAAGCAGCTTAAGTACGCGTCACGGAAGGGTATTCCGCTGGTTGTCATCGCCGGCCCGGAAGAAGAGAAAGACGGCAGTTGCAGCCTGCGTCTCATGAGCAACGGCGAGCAGATGCAGGTGAAGATTGAGAACCTCGCGCAAGCCGTGCAGGACAATTACGTTGACCCGGACCCGAACGCAGCCACTGGTCGAAGCTGGGACTGGGAGTTCGCGGAGGACATGTTTGATCGGGTTCCAGCGGTCGGCGGCGTCTATCTGCTTCGCAACGCACAACATGAGGTACTGAAGTGCGGATGGGCGTCTTATGGCAAGCTGTCTGAAACCATTCGCGAAAGCGTCAGCGGTGAGCAACGTGCTGAAGTGGCAACCTTTGACTGGTATGAAATCCGCGACGACAACCTGTCGCAGATGCTTGCCCAATTCATCAACGAGAAGTTGCAGCCGAAGTTCGGGTAGCGATTATCTCCATCGCTCCAGAGTTGCGGCTACTTCAGGCTCATCCTGCTGGCGTGTGTATTCGGCGAACTCTTCCCAGCCGATATAGAGCAACTCTTCGGCGCCTACCCCGCCCATCGACTGCATGCTGAACTCGCTGATCCGGCGTACCTCAAAGGCTAAGCAACGATAATCCGGCTCGGTCTGGTCGGGCAGCGGTTCATGGCGGCGGTGTCCTTCAGGAGGCTTACTTGCGCTGATTACGACCTTGTGCTTTGTCAGCAACTCAAGCGCCTGATTGACGGGCTTCGCGTCGCGCAGTGGCACAATCTGCCGCAACAGCACGACCGAGCCCTCTTCGCCGTGTTTCGCGCGATCAGACAGCATGGCGATGAAATCGAAAGGTGCGAGCTCCCTGAGTCCGTGCTCGGCGATCATTTCCAGCACGGCCTCGTCGCCCTGCGGTGTCAGGACGCAGATCTGCTCAGGAACGGTGATCTGTTTGGCGATGTCGATCTGATGGGCGAGTAGATTCACGCCACCCACCTCAAGCTTGCCAGCTGAGGCCAGCGCGCCGTCCTCCAGACGCATCTGGCGGGTGACTTCGATTCCGACCCAAGTACTCATGGCGGCATCATAGCCTGGCCTGCAAAGGTCGGGAATGCCCGCCAGTACAAGAACACAATCCCCGGGCTTTGCAGGCAAGGCAATGTCACCTACCATCCTGCCCATGAAGACCGCGCTTGGCAGCGTCGCGTTTATATCGCTCGGCTGTCCCAAAAATCTCATCGATTCCGAAACAATGCTCGGCAACATTGCGGCTGAGGGTTTCGTGGTCACACCGGAATACCAGAGCGCTGACGTTGTGGTCGTTAACACCTGTGGTTTTCTTTCAGCGTCGCGCCAGGAATCACTGGATCACATTAACGCTTTGCTGAAACTGAAGGCCAAGGGCGACATCAAGCGCGTGGTCGTGGCCGGTTGCATGGTGGGCAACTACCGCGGCATGCTGGACGCCGAGGCCCCGGGCGTAGATGCGCTACTTAGCGTGAATGACCGAACACGGCTCAGCGATGTTTTACGCGAGTTGAATGACAGCGGTGAACTCGCACGTTCTATAGCAATCAGTGACCCCGACGAGCGCGGAACGGTCTACGACGATCGCGCGCGCCTGCGCATTACTCCGCGCCACTATGCATACCTGCGCATTTCCGAAGGCTGCGACCACAAATGCAGCTTCTGCACGATCCCAAGTATCCGCGGGCGCTTCCGCAGTAAACCGCGCGAGCAGATACTGGAAGAAGCACGGGAATTGGCGGGTGATGGCGCGAAAGAGCTGATTATCGTCGCGCAGGACAGCACCTACTACGGGTTGGATTCCGAGGGGCGCAAGTCGGTTCACGAAGTATTGGGCGATCTTGCGAAGGTGGACGGGATTGAATGGATCCGCCTGATGTACGCGTACCCCACGCAGGTCACCGATGAGTTGATCGACCTGCTGGCCACTGAGCCCAAATTGCTCGCATACATCGACATGCCTCTACAGCATATCAGCACCGAAGTGCTGCAACGCATGCGCCGCGGCAGCACCGGGGACACAACCCGCCGCTTGCTTGAGAAGATGCGCGCGCGCATTCCCAATCTGACGTTGCGCAGCACCTTCATCGTGGGGTTCCCCGGCGAAACCGAAGAACAGTTCAACGAGTTGCTGGAGTTCATTCGCGAAGGTCACGTGGACAGGGCCGGTGCATTCCCCTACTCCGATGAAGACCAGGCCACCTCGTATGAGCTGGACGGCAAACTCGCGCCGGACGTCATTGAGGACCGGCATCGCCGATTCATGGAACTCAACCGCGACGTGCTGTTCGCTGCGAATGACAAACTGGTAGGCCAGACCATCCAATTGCTCGTTGAGGGGCCCAGCCAGGACCCTAAGTACCCCACCATGGCGCGCAGCCGCGCCGACGCGCCCGAAATCGACTGCAGCGCACTTCTCAAAGGCCACCATGAGCCGGGAAGTTTGATCAACGCGAGGGTCGTACGTTCGCTCGGGTACGACCTACTTTGCGAACCGACGGCATAAGTTAGCGTAAGCTAATATAATTCGATATACTGGATCACCTCGGTCCAGGTTACTGACAGTCCTGGGTGACATACTCGTGACTGCACGGGGTCGTGCTGCGTACCGTCTTGTCGGCAGCTTGCGAACCGATATACGCAAAGCCCTACAAATAAGCATTTCTAAGCGCATCGGACGTCCCGTTCGACCTTGAACAGGTCAACAGGAAGAAATTCGGTGTTTTCTGGACTCACCCGCTATGTTCAGTCGTTCCAGAACACGGAAGTGGTTAGCGCTATCGTGCGATGCTCTGAATCGCCCCCTACAAAGGCAGTTTCAGTCGTTGACAGGGTCATGAGATAGGCTATACTAACTTCTGCGGTTGAGAAAGAGCGATATGCTCCGCGGGATGTGCCCCTAACACACCCTGGCGTCTTAGACCTTCCGCCTGAACGAGACATTTCCGCTGTGGAGTGATCGCCCACGAAGCAGCGGTGCCATGCGGTCGAGACGTGTTTTGAGAGGGTAGCTTTACGCTCTCCTTTCCGGCCCTTTCTGCGCGTCTCGACCCTCTCCTTACACCGGCTCCCGCCTTTGCGGGAGCTTTTCTTTTTGGGCTTGTGCATCCCGTGTCTAGTCGCGTGCTCCGTGCGGGAATAGGCTGGTCGTTCTCGCTGTTCACGGTTACGCATGAAAATTGGAATCGTCTGCTACCCAACCCACGGAGGCTCCGGCGTCGTCGCGACCGAGTTGGGTACTGCGTTGGCCGAGAACGGGCACAGCGTCCACATCATTAGCTACGCCATTCCGTTCCGCTTTGAGAGCTTTCGTAAGAACCTCACGTACCATGAGGTTGAAGTAAATGCCTACCCACTGTTCCGGTACCCGCCTTATGACCTGGCGCTTGCGGGCACCATCATGGAAGTCGCCCAGCAGTACGGGCTTGATGTCATTCACGCGCACTACGCAATCCCGCACGCCATCAGCGGACATCTGGCGCGCGAGATGCTTAACGGCGACGGCAAAAACATCCGTCTGGTCACGACACTGCACGGCACCGACATCACGATCATCGGGCAGCAGCGCGTATTCCAGCGTGTTACCAAGTTCGGCATTCGCAAGTCTGACGGCGTCACGTCGGTCAGCCAGGAATTGAAAGAGCGCGTCATTGAGACGATTGACTGCCGGGCCCAGGACATTGAGGTCATTCCGAATTTTGTGGATACCGAACGCTTCACAACAGACTGCTGTCAGGACAAACGAGCCCAGATGGCAGCGCCAGACGAAAAGATCGTGCTGCACGTAAGTAACTTCCGTGAGGTCAAACGCCCGCGCGACGTGGTTAAAGCCTTCGCGCTGGCCGCCAAAGACGTGAAAGCGCGCTTGGTCATGATCGGAGACGGCCCGGAAGTGGGCGCCTGCAAGGAACTGGCCCGTGAACTGGGCGTCTTTGATCGCGTGACGTTTGCAGGTACATACGACGCAATCTGGGAACTGCTACCACAGGCCGACGTGTTCTTCCTGCCCAGCGAGTATGAGAGCTTCGGGCTCAGCGCCCTGGAAGCCATGGCCTGTGGAGTACCCGTAGTCGCCAGCAACACAGGTGGGCTGCCTGAAGTGGTTGCAGACGGCGTAAACGGTTTTCTGCACGCCCCGGGAAACACCGAGGCCATGGGTGAGTCCATCAGCAAACTGCTGCGAGACGAAGAACTGAGATCCAAGATGGGTGCTGCCGCGCGTGAGTGCGCCACAAGCAAATTCCGTCGCGAAGCTCTGCTGCCAGTCTGGGAAGACTACTACCAGCGGATCCTGAACCAACCGGCAAAGGGGTAGAGGCGACTCTTGGGTCGCCCTCGAATGCGCCTGGAACTACGAGTGATACAAACAGCGCCCCTACAGCCAGCGCTTCAACCAACTGAAAACTTCGCCATACCAGTGAAGGCTGTTCTGCGGTTTCAGAATCCAGTGGTTCTCGTCCGGGTAGACGACCAGTCGCGCGTCCAGCTTCTGGGCGTGGTAGGCGTTGTAGGTTTCAAGCGCCTGCGTATAGGGCACGCGGAAGTCCTGTTCGCCGTGAATCACAAGCATAGGCGTCTTGTAGCCTTTTGAATGGCGGATTGGATTGTAGCGGTCCAATCCGGCCTGATCGCCCCATGGTTCACCACCAAGGGCCTTCTCGCGGCCTGGCGTCACGTCGCGGGCGTACTGGGCCTGCAGGTCGCTGACGCCCGCGTGGTTTACCAGGCACTTGTAGCGGTCTGTCTGTGTCGCGATCCAGCAGGTCATGTAGCCGCCGTAGCTTCCGCCGGCGCAGGCCATGCGGCCAGGGTCCGCTAGACTTTTCTCGACCAGGTAGTCCGTGGCCGCCGAGATGTCTTCGTACGGCTTCTTCCCCCACTCCGCCATGATGCAACGGGCGAACTCGTTGCCCCAGCCGGTGCTCCCGTGGAAGTTCACCATCGCAACGAGGTAGCCCTCCGCCGCGAAGCTTTGCGCACACCAGCGCCAATGCCACTGATCGCCGAACGCGCCATGCGGGCCGCCGTGTATCAGGTGAACGAGCGGCAGGTTTCTGTGCTCAAGCCCCGGCGGGTATAGCAGCCACATCTGCACGCGGTCACCGTCGGCACCCTCGAAATAGTGTTCCTCGGGCTCGGCCAGACGAACGCCGTCCATCAACGGCTTCGTGAACTCGCTACGCCGTTGTTCACCGGAGCCATCGAGTTTCAGTGAATACACCTCGGGCGGATTTCGGTGATGCTGTCTAGTCGTGAAAATGGTCTCGCCACTGATGGCCAAACCCGTGTACCAGCCGCCGCGTGCGACCTGCTCCGGCTCAACCTCTCCTGGTGAATTCACTGCGCGCGTGAAATCCAGCGTGTAGATCGCGTTCACGCCCTTGTCTTCGGCAATCAAGGCGAGTTTGTCTGCTCCCGCAAACTCCCAGCCCTCCGCCGAGTGATCCCAGGGTTCCGTGAGCACCAGATGCTTCTCGCTGGCGCGCTCGTAAGCGATGAGACGTGTCTTGTCGGCATAGAAGCCTAGCTCAACCTGTGCACCATGAACCAGCCATTTGCCGTCCGGCGAATAGCGCGGACGTGATGCATTGCTGGTGGTCCACTCACTGATCAACTTTGGCGTGCCGCCCGTGATCGGCAACGTGAACACTCCGGCCGTGAGCTCGTGATAGGGCGGGTTGTTTCGTTCTGCCGTGAAAGCGATTTCTCTGCCATCGGGCGAAATGTCCCAACTGCCGGAGACATCCATCAACGGGAACAGACGCTGCAACTCCGGTGTCAGATCGGTTGTCTGGCCAGAGTCCACATCGAGGACGAAGATGTGCTGGAAGGGGTCTTCGCTGATCCATCGGTCCCAGAAGCGATAGAAGCGGTTCTCGCTTGTACGCGCTTTAACCTTGGAATCCTTGCGACGCTTGGCCTCGGCGGCCGTTGCATCAACAGTCCAGTGGCCGGAGTACAGTGGAGAAAGGAATGCGACACGCTTTCCGTCCGGCAGCCATTTCGGGTCAGCAACGCCAAGTGGCATGTCTGTAAGTTTGCGCGGCTCACCCCCGGCTAAAGGCATCAGCCACAACTGACTCTTCTCTGCACCGAGTGCCTCTTTGTCGGCCGGTGACTTCCGCAAAAATACGAGAGACTCACCGTCTGGATGCCATGCGGGACTGGTCGCCGAAACTACGGAGGTCAATGGACGCAGGGTGTCATCGCCACCCAGCCACAAACGTGTCAGCCCTTCGTTCTTTTCGATATCGTAGGTCGTGACAGGGACAACAAAGCGCCCACCTTCACGGTCCGGGATTGGGTTACCTACTCGTGGTAGTCTCCAGAGAAGCTGAGGTGTCATACGTTCTGCGGGCACGGCGTACTCCTTATGTTCAAAAGTAACGACCGTTGGAACTGTGTCCATCCCTGGAAATGCAGAACGCCCGACACAAGGCCGGGCGTTTGCTGAAGCGAATTCGGGAGCTACTTGGCGACTTGGGCCCCAGGCAGAGCGCCGATGCTGAGCGCGTCCGGGTCGCCGAGGTAGACTTCAACGCGGCGGTTGCGTTGCTTGTCCTTGTTCGCCTTGCCGGCGGCGATCGGCCAGAACTCGCCGAAGCCAGCGACAAAGATGCGATCCTCGGGAACGCCTTTGCTCACCAGGAAGTCACGCACGGCCATGGCGCGCATCGTGCTCAGGTGAATGTTGTCGTTGATACCCTTGCTCTTGAGCTTCTTGACCGGGTCGCTGTCCGTGTGGCCGTCAACGCGAACCATCATGTTGACGTCTGTCTTTACCTTGCCGGCGATGATGTTAGCGAGCTCAGCAAGCTTCTTTTTGGTGTTGTCTGTCAGATCCCAAGAGCCGCTCTTGAACAGAACACCGCTGTCATCCATTCGAACACCGACGGCATTCCCGGACTGCACGTATTCCCAGTTGTCGTTGCCGCCGAGGCCTGATCCCCAGATTTCCTTGAAGCGCTCGACAATGGTCTCTTCGTCGATTTCAGATGTCTTAGACGCCTGCTCTTTCAGGCTTTCAATCGTCGCAAGCAGCTTTTCGCGATCGGTCTGCGCCTTGGTCACTTCGCCTTCGAGGCGGGCGTTCTCGGCGGCCATGGCGCGGTTCGCTTCCTGCTCAGTCTGCAGGTGTTCCGCAGTGCGGTTGTATTCGTCGAGCGACACGCAGCCGCTACCGAGCATCGCCATCGTTGAGACGGCTACAAGTGACATCAGAATTCTTTTCATGGCTACTCCAGGCGAGTTAGGAAGCGAAATTGGTGTACAGGTCTGCGTCCTTGCGGGGCGCACCGCTGCCTAGATCGACATGGGTCGAACACTGCATTCAGGAAAAATCAGGAAAATCGTGCGACTACTTGCCGGCGTGCTCAATCTTGCGGCGTGCATCGGCCTCTTTACGGCGCTCGTCGCTTTCACGCTCGCGTACGTCAGCGCGAACGTTTCTGGCCAACTCAAGTAGTTTGTCTTCGAGCAGGGTGTCTTTGGCGACCTTGATCAGCGCGTCGCACAGCTTGGCGTCCTCTTCCGTGAAGGCTCGTGGGTAAGCGATCTGGAGGTCGTTCAGTTCGCGGGCCGCGTCGCGCTTTTCCTTATTAGTTTCACCTCGACGCACTGTCTTGAACTTTAGCTTCTTGATTCTTGCTTCCACGAGCCCCTGAAAACCCAGCTTCAGATCAGCCTGGGTGGCTTTGGTAAGTCGTGACAGCGCAGCATCTCGCGCCGCAACCACTGCATCAAAGCGCTCCTGGGTGACCGTGCTGCCCCGGTCTCGGGCAATGAACATGAGTTCAACGGCCGCGTTCTGGGCGGGGTATCCACCAAGGCGAATATGCTCTGAAAGCAGCGTCCAGAACTCCGCTGTGCGCTCATCGCCCTCCGCAAGCTTCTCAAGCTTGACGAAGTCTCGACACACGCGGACTTTGTCATCTTCTTCCGCATCACCGAGCGGTGTCAGCACCGGCTTGCCGACAAGGTTGTATCCCCCGTCGGCCAGACGCTTGAGCGCGAACAGGGCCCGGGTGGCATCTGCTCCGATGGACTCAGGGTCGGTGTAGAACATGGAGACGTCGGTTGCTGCCTCTTCCCCGTAGAGCACCGTCTCAATGCTGATCTCTACCCGATGCGCGCCGCGCACCTGAGTACGCATTGCGCTGGCGACGCCTTGAACGATGAGGTCGCACTGGTCAAGAATGACCCGTCCAAAGTTCGTTTCACGCTCCGCGCTGAGCGGCGTGGATAGTACGGCGAGTATCAGAAACCACTTCCACATCAGTCGCCTTCCGGGGTGTCGGGCAACGGGGTGATTTTCGTGACTGGGCCGGCGAGGACTTCCACCATCTGTTCCGGCACGAGGTACTTCTTGGCAACGCGCGTGATGTCTTCCTTTGTTACGGCGCTGATTGCGTCAGCGTACTTTACCAGATAATCGGCACCGAGTTGGTAGCGTTCAATGTTGATCAGCAGCGAACCCAGTTGGCCCGTGGTTTCAAGGTCAAACACGAAGCTGCCCTTCAGGTAGTCGCGTGCGGCGTTGATCTCGTCGTCGCTTACCGGCTCAGTGCGAATCTCCTCAATCAGTCGATACATGGTCTGCAGTGCCAGCTCCACGTTTTCCGCCCGTGTGCCGATGTAACCCAGAAACGAGCCCTGGTAGATGCCGGAACCGGCTGAGATGTTGGCATAGGTGCTGTAGGCCAGACCCATCTTGTCGCGCAGCGTGCCGCTGAAACGGTCCGTGAAGCCCGGGGAAGTTCCCAGGATGTTGTCCATCACCAGCAGTGGGTAATAATCGGGGTTGTCGCGGCGGATGCCGATGGTTTGCAGGCGGACCACAACCTGATCTTTTTCGGGGTGGTCAATCAGGATGCGCTTACGCGTCGAATCAACTTTTGACGGGTCGAAGTTCGTGAAGCTGAACACCTGCTCACCCTCAAGTTTGGCCGGCCGCTTAAAGTCGAATTCGGGGAACTTCAATGGCGTTGACGGCTTCTTCCATGAGCCGAACTTCTCGCTGATACGTTTCAGCATGGCGTCCGAATCAAAGTCCCCCACGGCCGCGACGATGCAGTTGTCGGGGCGGAAGTAGCGGCTGTGCCAGTCCACAACCTGCTTGCGACTGAACGAGTTGACGGTCTTCACGCTCCCGTCGCTTGGGCGCCCTAAAGGGTTATCCGCACCATAGAGGGCTGCGGCGGCGGCATTGCGTGCGAACCAGCCCGTCTCGTTGCGTGAGGCCTCAAGCCCTGCGAGCGTCTGGTCGCGGGCAAGCTCAATTTCGGCATCCGGAAACGTTGGGTATTGCATCACCTGTGACAGCAGGTTCAGCCCGGTATCGGTGTGTTCGGTCAGCACTTTGACCGAGGCTCCGCCGTCGCTGACGCCAAGTTCGCCGCCAATGGTTTCAAGCGTTTCGGCGATCTGCTGCTTGGTGAAATCGCGGGTACCTACATCAAGCAATGCGCCGGTGAAGCTCGACAGTCCGTTCTCTGCTGCTGACTCACCAGACTTGCCGGCGCGGACGGCAGCCTGCACGCTGACTACCGGCAAACCACGACGCTCAAGCAGAAGCACGGTAAGCCCGTTCGGCAGCACAACCCGCTTGATACCTAATGGTTCAGGGCGGGCATCAGCGATGCTTTCCCCGCTGGAATCTTCGGACAGCTTCGGCACCAGCCAGCCCGTCGCCGAGTTCTTTGGGTAGAGGTAAGCAGCCGCAACGCGACGCACGTCTTGGGCCGTTACACCGCGGATCAGGTCCGGGTACTCAAGCGTATACTTCCAGCTGTCGTAGACGGTCTGGGACGAGCCAAGGGACTGCGCGAGGCTGCTTGCACTCTCCTGCGAGAAGATACGGTCGCTGATGAACCGGTTCTTGGTGCGATCGAGTTCATCCGCGGTTACCCCGGAGTCGATCACCTGCTGAATCTCAAGCTCAATGGCTTCAATCAACTCTTCGCGCGATTTGTCCGGCGCAAGCTGCGCCCAGAGCCAGAACGTGCCACCAAGTCTCTGATCGTAGTTCCCGCACGAGATACCGGTTGCCAGGCGTTTGTCTTCTACGACCGAGCGGTATAGGCGGCTGGTAACCCCGCTTCCGAGAATCATTCCGAGCACATCCAACGCGGGGACGTCCGCGTGCCCACTGCGCGCGGTTGGGTACTGGCGACCTAGTTCAATAACGTCGACCTGGTTCTTTACTTCGAACTCGACTGGGCCGTTGAAGACAACTTCAGTCGGCTCTGGACGGTTGAGATCAGGGCCGCGTGGGATGTTTCCGAAATGGCCCTTTACGGCGCCAAGCGCCTCTTCGTCTGTAATGTCGCCAACCATCACCATCGTGGCGTGGTTGGGGTGATAGTGCGCGTCGTAGAACAGGCGCATGTCGCGACGTGAAATGTCTTCTACATCTTGCGGATGTCCGAGTACCGGGTGCGAATACGGGTGCGTCGATCCGTACAACGCCTGCCCAAGCTTCTCCCAGAGTTGACTACTGGGGTCGTCGGCGCTGATGTCGGATTCCGACTGAACAACCTTCTTCTCGGAATCGAATTCGGTCAGATCAAGTGTCAGATGACGCATGCGATCGGCTTCGATCTTCAGTGCTTCCTTGTACCGGCTCTTGGGAAGTTCGAAGTAGTAGGCCGTGTAGTCATTGCTGGTGAAGGCGTTGTTGCTGCCGCCGTTGCGTTGGGTAACCTTGTCGACGTCGCCGACTTTGTAGTTACGACTGCCCTTGAACATCATGTGCTCGAGGAAGTGCGCCATGCCGGTTTGACCCGGCTTCTCGTCCATGCTGCCGACCTTGTACCAGACGTAGGTCGACACAAGCGGCACACCAGGTCGCGGAACAACCAACAGGCGCAGCCCGTTGCCCAGAACGTGCTCGTGTACTTCGAGGGCCGGTTGCTCGGGCTTTGGCGGGACTTCCTGTCCCTGGCTGTATGAAACTGCCACCAGCACCGCGATGGCCGTGAAAATGAAGGACTTCAAAAAGAGGTTTGTACGCACGGCAGGTTTCTCCAGTACTACAGCGGGCGCCCCCATTGGGCGCCCGTGCAATGTTAGTACTTATGAGCGGCTGTTCGCCAGCCACGGAATCGCTTAGTCGCCGATATAATAGCGCTCATTGGGCAACTCAGGGTCGAGTGTGAACTCAATGTCAACGCCTTCGCTGTTGGGCGTTGCCGCCACCCAGCGAATCTGGGACATAAAGCCCGGTGCGGAAACGCGAAACAGTTCCGGGCGTCCGGTAGCCTCAATCACGATCTGCTCGGTGGGCGTGTTACCTACAGCGACCCACTGGCCGTCGGCGTTGTACCACTCAACCAGCGCCCCGGCCGGGTTGCTGCGGATGATCGCCCCGGCTTTGGGTGTGTTGTAGTCGTAGTATTGGGCCGCTTCTTTCTCAGCTTGCAGTTCACGCTCGAGTCTTGGGTTGAAGCCAATCTCGCCGACTTCCCCGCGTCGCTCTTGAGACGAGCAGGCCGTGGTCACGACCACCAATAGAGTCGTAACGCATACGAGCATGCATAGACGTGCGAATGCCATAACTCGGATCCGGTATTGCCGTTCGGGGGATGCTGCCAGCATAGCGCGCAGCCCTGCCGTGTAAACGTTCTGCTTGGTTTCACCATGACCGAACGGTTACTTTTGCTTGCGGCGCTCTTCATCCTCACGACGGGCGGCTTCAAGCGCATTCTTGTCGATCTTGCGGGTCTGCATTTTCAGGCGGTTCTTGGCCAGCTTGACGATGCTCTCGGCCACGTCTTCGGGGCTTAGCTCTGACGTGTCAAGCTCGACTGCGTCCAGCGCTTTCTTCAGACCGCCCAGCTCGCGACCCATATCGAGGTAGTCGCGCTTGGAAACGTCTTCCAGCACTTCCTCATAGCTTGTGTCTGTCCCGCGAGCTTTGAGTTCAGCGTGGCGACGGCGGGCCCGGACTTCCGGCGTGGCGAACATGTAGACCTTCAGGCTGGCGTTTGGGAAAACGAACGTGCCCTGGTCGCGACCTTCTGTGACGAGATTGCCGGCCTCGCCGATTTTGCGCTGCATCTCAACGAGATAGTTGCGCACCTCCATTACGTCGGCGACGTAGTGGATGTTACGGGTGACCTCCTGCGTGCGGATCTTCTCGGTGACGTCGTTGTCGCCGAGAGCAACGCGCATCGGGCCGTGCAGGCTAAGCTCTACGGAAAGGTCCGCGCTCTTGATGGCCTCAGCGATTTCCTTCGGGTTGTCGAGATGTGTGCCTGCGAGCATGCAGTGCAGTGTAAGCGCGCGATACATGGCGCCGGTATCGAGATAGCGCAGCCCTAAACGCAACGCAACCAACCGCGCGATCGTGCTTTTGCCTGCCCCGGAAGGGCCGTCGATGGTGATGATGTTGCCAGACATTCGCTGCCCCCTACTTTCCAGATGCCGTCCCACCCAGGTTCACTGCAACGCGAAGGTTCTTTCCATTTACACGGGTCACCATCGTGCGTCGGCGTGTTGTCTGCGTGCCGTAGGTCTTGTTTTCGCTTTGCTTCAGCGAAATCGACGTAATGCCCGTGACTTGTACGCCTGTGTCATCCGGCAGACTGATGGAAGCATCGTCGAGGGTCAAGGTCCCGTCGCGGCTTCGTTTCAGTCTTGAACCCGTAATTGTGTAGGCCGAGCGCGAAACCTCAATGGGCCCGGCCGCGGCGACGTCGACAATCTGGCCCAGCCCGTCAAACGTGAACAGGGCCTCGCGCATCGATAGGTCCAGCTTGGGCACGTCGGGCTTCGAACTCTTGAAGTGGCCCTGCACTGTGCCTGACCCTGCCACGTCGATCAGCGCTGACAACATTGCGCTGCAGCGTCGCACTGACCTCATGGCGACATCCAGTTGAACCCGCATGGCCGGGAGTCGGGTAACGTACATCTGCATGGCTCGGCGCATGGCAACCACTGCGTCCCGGGCTTCTTCAACCGCTTGCCATGGCTGATCCGCGCCGGGACGCGTCGGGCGTGGTGATGCCGTTGCTTGTTCCAGTAGTTCGGTGGCCTTTTCTATCTCTTGCAGCCGTGACAGCATCGCACGGCGGCCTTGGGCCGCCTTTGCCAGTGACTCACGGACACGTGGGATCAACGTTGAGTCTTCGGTTGGGGCTTCCAGTGGACGGAAGGTTACTTCAAGGCGGTCTGCAGATTCCAGTAACCAGGTTCCGTCATACGAAAATACGCCCCTACGGACGTAATCACCGAAGAACACCCCGGCATCCTCAAGTTCAAGTTGCGCGTCGCGCCTGAGTACAACGGATAACGGGGCGTCGGTAGCACTCTGGTTGTCGGAGCCGCTCAGCTCAATCGCGCCGGCCGCGCGCGCTGTTACCCTGTCAAATCGCGAGTTAATGTACGCGTTTCCTTCAAGCAGCAGAACATTCACTGCCGGTGACTCGGCAGTTACTCGCCGTGTCGAAGCGAATACGCGGGCTCCTTGTACTTCGTAAAGCTGCTGGACTTCTGGGTCGACCAGTTCATCGAGGTCTTTGATTGACGACCGCCCGGCCCGTGGCGTCAGGAACTCCCCGAACACGAGCCGAAAGTCCGGAGCATCAATCTCGAGTTGCTTCTCAAGTTCACTGACTCGCGCCGTAAAACTCAGCCCGAAGTCCAACCATGCCGCGTCGGGTCGTGGCGGTGTATCGCCTTCGCCGGGGCGCTTGGGCAGGCGGTCGAGTTCCTTTGAAAAGTAAAGAACACTTTCCTCGTTGCGGACTACGATTCGACCTGGCCCGGTGATTTGTGAAACGAGCACTCCTTCAAGCTCACGAACATCGATGCCTTTGCTGATGAGTAAGTCGTAACCCATGGTCGCCAGCGCGTTTTCACCAGTTTCAGGCTCTACCTGCGCGTAGCGAATGACGCGCTGCTTCATGCTTAGTGCAACGAACTGGCCTGATAGCGTGACGAGATTGCTGTCGTCACGAGGCAAAGGCTCGTGGTCAAGGGCCACGGCGCCCTCAGCGGCAAGTGTTATGTCTCCGCTATCGCCTGAGGTAAGCATGTCCAGATCAACGACTTTGCTGGCCCGGATTGTGAGCCGACCGTCCCGCGCAGGAGGCGGTATGACCTGCCCGTCGGAATCCCTCCGTTGCGCCTGCAGTCCGAGGGCGGTTTTCAACAAGTCGGATAACGGCGCATCCGAGTGAACAACGCCAAGCACGTCAGGACCATAGACGCGAATTTTTGCGCGACCCGAGATGAACGAGCCTTCACTGCGTGCGCCGTAGACGGCAGCCCTTTGCAGTTCTGGCGCTCGTTCGTTTGCGTGTTGAAGCCCCGTAATACGAAGAAGTGGCGAATAGCCTTCGGCGTAGGCGTCAAACGAATGGTTGTACACGTTCGAGCGTTCCGTCGATTCGTCCAGCACCGAAAACAGACGTACGAGTCTTCCGTTGATCTGCCACTCAAGGCGCTCGCCCACGAATCGTTTTACGTGCGCGCTTTGGGAAAGTTCGGTCGCAATCTGGCGTGGTGAGCCGTCTACGATGCCCTGCGGAATCTGCACATCGATGAACTCTTTCGAGCGCAGCTCAATTCGAGGAAGCTCATCTTCGTTGTCGGCAGCTTCCTGCCGAAGAGTGAGCGAGGGGTCGCCCTCAAGGCGCACTTCGCGGTGGTCGCCAAACTCGCGGTACCGCAGCATGGAAGCGCCACCGTCGAAGTCGTCGCCCTTCAGTTGAACGTTCTGATACGCGTCGATGGCAAGGTCGGTTAGCGATGCCTGAAGACTGTCTTCAGTCGCGGCTTCGCCTTCTTTCCCGGCAGAGTCAGGCTTAGACCGCGCGACGTTGCCCCGAATGTCGAGCTGGTTCGAACTGACCTCAAATGTTCCGTCTTGTCCTTCAAGCGCCATGCGAGCACGTCGGAGCATGTGCAAGTCGGCCTTTGTGCCAGCGTCGGTCAGGGACAGTTTTACGTCACCGAAGCAACTGACGTTGACGATGGCACTGTCCTGCTTCTGCTTCGGACCCACACCCGGGAGATGTGCCAGTCGAAGCTTTAGTTCACCGCCGCGTGATCCGGTGATTTCAAAGTGGTCGAGCTCGAAGCGTGAGTTCTTGTCAACTTCGGGTTTCTGCTTCGGCTCAACGAGTTTCAACTCGATGCCGGGATTGGCGATGGTGGCGTTGACCAACTCCTCGCCTTCAACACCGGTCAGGAGCGTGGCGTCGCCCGTTACAGTCATCTTCAGCAGAACGCCTTCTGTATAGACGATCTCACCCGTGGCGGACGGCACCGTCAGCTTGCCCCCTTCCGGCAAGTCCGCAGTAAGCCCTTCCTTGCAGGTGAAATTGTTGGTGTCCGGTTCGTAGATGAACTCGGCGGCCCTGAGGACAAAGGGCTCTGTCTTTCGCTCGATGATTAGTTCGGCGTCTTCGATGTAGATCTTGCCGTCTCGCTGTTTGCGGGCGACGGCGCCCTTGAGCACGCCTTTGCGTTGCCCTTGCTTGTCCAGCAGGATCAGTCGGGAATTCTCGACTTCAAACTCGTTGATGTCCGGCAGAAACTGCGCACCAATCGAGGAAGCGCAAGTCGCCAAAAACAGGATCAGCGCGATGCTAGTCCGACCAGACAATCGTCATCTCCCCGCCGATCGGTTGGTAGTTCTCGGCCGTGACGGATGCGTTGTTGAATTCGTAGGTGAGGCGCGTCGTGTCCAGATCAAGCGAATAGTAGCCGTTGACGAGCTTGTAGCGTTTGAGCGTGCTGCCCTCAACGCTTTCGATTTCGGTTTCGATTTCGCTTCGGCTCAAACCGGACAGATCAAGGCGTAAGTGAACGTACATCTCGTTGAAATTCGCGCGCTGGCTGCTCAGCACTTTCATGTCCACCGGGACACTGTCGGGCAGATTGTCAACGCGAGCGCCTTTCTGCGCCAGCCAGTTCGGAAACACGATCTCGACCGGGAACTCGCGGCTTACTTGCACGTAATCCTGCAAGCGCGTGTATGTCACCCTGACGGGTACCTCAGCGACCCCGACACCTTTTGACTTGTCACGAACCTCGACACCTTCAATCGGGAGCAGCTGGACAATCGAAACGATCGAACCCTGGTCCAGCACCGACTCGATGGTTTTTGCCTTCGATGCTGCGAAATTGTCCAAAACCTGCTTCGCATCAATGGAGACCTTCAGTCGAGCCAGCCCATTTGAATCGCTGTTGGCGGTTACAAGGCTTGCGGGACCGCGTACTTCCAGATCTACGTCCGTGACTTCGGCGGTGTACGAGTAGGCACGGGTCTCGTTGCGCCGATCATCGCGGGGCAGTGTCACCTGGATCTGCCCTTTGCCGCTAGGACCGAGATCGACGTAGGCTTGCCGCGTGATGAAGTGTTCGAGCGTCACGGTAAAGATGCGATCGCCGGTGCCGAGTGGTCGGACCGTCAATTCCGGCGGCGCCACGGCCTCGCCTGTCGCTTCGAACTTGCGAATGTCGACCGTGAGCACAACTTGCTGGCGCGAGTCGGGTTTCAGATTCGCCAGATCGGATTCGTTGATTTCGTAACGATAGCTGAAGCGTCCTGAGTTCTGGTCCAGCGCTGCCGCGAAATCATTGATCTCTTTGGTCGGCCCAGAGACTTCAAGACTCACAGGCTGCGTCGCAAGGGACATGATTTTCCACTCGCCCCTTAGCTCTTCAGCCAACTCAAAACGCACACTACCACCGTCTTTGAGTTGCTGGGTCACCGACACCATGTCGCGAGCGATCCACCACAGTAGAACCGCGAGGCCCATGATGACGATGTGAACGGCCCAGGTCGCGCCGGCCCAGCGACGCTCAACGCGACGGGTGTCTCCGCGCCGCGACCCACCCGGCGAGCGTACTCCGCTGATGCTGGTGCTGCTTCCGGTCATACTCGTCCGACGGTTGCGGGTTCTGTGTTCACTGACGGCAACACCGTACCCAGGTTTTCGCGCAACGCCTTTTCAAGCTGATCGCGCGACAAGTCTTGTTGCAGATCACCCTTCAGGGCGACTGACACTTTTCCTGTCTCTTCACTGACGACAATGACAAGGGCGTCAGTCTCTTCACTGAGCCCGATGCCTGCACGGTGACGGGTGCCGAGGCGCTTACTGATGTCCGGGTTTTCGGTCAACGGGAACAGGCAGCCGGCGGCCACCACCCGCGAACCGCGCATGATGATCGCGCCGTCGTGCAGCGGGTTACCAGGGTAGAAGATGCTGTCGACCAGCTCGGGCGTGAACATGGCGTCTACCTCGATGCCGCGTTCGACGTAATTGCGAAGCCCTACACCTCGCTCAACGGCGATCAGCGCGCCGGTCTTGCCGCGGGCAAGACGGAAAATGCTGGCAACGATCTTGGGAACAACATCGTCTTTGGGCGCCAGCAGGCGGTTGAAGACCCTGTTCTGACCGAGACGTGAAAGACCTCGGCGAAGCTCCGGTTGAAAGACAACGATCACCGCGATGAACAGGTAGTCGACGACTTTCTCAAGTAGCTTCTCGATTCGGTAAAGACCAAGCGTATCAGCAACGAGGTAGATGCCGATCAGCAGCGTCGTGAAAATAATCGCCACGCCTCGAAGAGCACTGTCGCCCGTGCTGCCTTTGACGAACTTGTACACCACTACCAGAAACAGGTAGATCAGCGTGATCTCGAAGCCGTAGATGATGTATTCGCTGTACTCGCTCATCCATCGTTCCGTGTCATCGCCTTGGCGACAGTCAGAGCCCTCTGCATCGCCCCGGCGTCATGCACCCGCAACACGGATGCACCATTCAGTGCCGCGATCAAGCCGGCAGCCAGTGACTCCGGCTCTCGATCATGAACCGGCCTGCCAGTCAGATGTCCGAGGGTAGACTTGCGGGATGCCCCAAGAAGAATCGGGCAGCCCAGCCCAGACAGCTCATCAAGCGCTTTCACGATCTCGCAGTTGTGCTGTGGAAGTTTAGCAAAGCCGAAACCGGGGTCTATCCAGATGCGCTTGCGGGAGACACCTGCTTCTACAGCAGTTTCGATCCGGGCATTCAGATGATCGCGTACTTCAGCGACTACATCTGCGTAAACTGTCCGAGACTGCATGTCGCGGGGATTCCCGCGCATATGCATCAGCACAACGACCACATCTTTCTCTGCACACATTGGTAGCAGGTCAGGGTCATGCGTACCGGCGGTAACGTCATTTACAATGCCGGCACCTGCTTGAATGGCCGCTTCCGCAACCTGTGACTTCATCGTGTCGATACTCAACGGCGTGTGTGGATATAGGCTGCGTAACTCAGCAATGACGGGGACAGTTCGCTGAATCTCTTCCTGTACTTCGATGGCAGGCGCGCCGGGACGGGTAGACTCGCCGCCAATGTCGAGGATGTCGGCGCCGTCTTCCAGCATCTGTTCAGCAGCACACAAGGCGGAGGAGCGATCGTCATGCTTGCCACCGTCGCTGAAGCTGTCCGGCGTGACATTCAGGATTCCCATCACCAGCGGCGGGCGAAACGCGCGATCCCCGGTCAAGCCGGGGATCGTGATTTCTGGAAGGTTCGGAAAACTCGCGCTCATGCCGTTCCGGGTTGTTCCTGTGTGCCTGCAAAGCCGGGTGCATCCCCCACCTGCCGTTCTTTCGCGGTTTCTTCCATGCGGCGATGCTTGGCAGCTGCTGACTCGCGCTTGGTATCTTCGGCGACTTTCGCGCGCCGGGCTTCAAGGTCGCCATCCGTGAGTACTGCGACCAGGTCTTCATGGTCCAGCGTTTCGTACTTAAGCAGGGCTTCGGCAATCTGAACGAGCTTTTCGCGGTTCTCTTCGATTAGCTTGACAGCGCCTGCCCAAGCTTCATCAATGATCCGGCGCATTTCTTCATCGATGGCTTTTTTCGTCTCGTCGCTGTAGTCGCCCGGCGTTTTGACCGTCTGGCCCATGTAGGACTGGTCTTCGTCCGCCGCATAATTCAGCAACCCTAGGCGTGGGCTCATACCCCACTCAGTCACCATCTTTCGGGTGATGTTGGTGGCCTGCTGGATGTCGCTGGCAGCGCCCGCATCGATTTCTCCAAAGATCACGTGCTCTGCCGCTCGACCGCCCAGCATCACCTGTAGCATCTCCTCAGCACGGCTCTTGGGCATGCTGTATCGGTCTTTCTCCGGCAGACTCATGGTCGCGCCGAGGGCACGTCCACGCGGGATGATCGTTACCTTGTGAACGCGGTCAGTCTTGGGTGTCAGTTCCTGCACCAGAGCGTGACCGGCCTCGTGGTAGGCGGTCAACCTGCGCTCTTCTTCTTCCATGACGCGGCTGCGTTTCTGGCGACCGAAAGCTACTCGGTCACGTGCTTCAAGAATGCAGTCGCGGGTAATTTCATCCAAGTTTCGGATGACGGCAATCAGCGCAGCTTCATTCACGAGGTTCATGATGTCCGCGCCACTGAAGCCCGGAATCAGGCGAGCAACTTCACCTGCGTCAATCGTGTGGCCAGCCTTCACCTTCTTGAGGTGCACGCTGAGAATCTCTTCTCTTCCGCGCAGGTCCGGCAAGTCTACGTAAACCTGGCGGTCAAAGCGCCCTGGGCGGAGAAGCGCGTTGTCGAGGACGTCCGGACGGTTGGTGGCCGCAAGTATGATGACGCCTTCACTGCTGCCGATGCCGTCCATTTCGACCAGCAAGGCATTCAACGTCTGCTCACGTTCATCGTTCCCGCCGCCCATACCGGTACCACGGCGGCGACCGACGGCGTCAATTTCGTCAACGAAGACAATGCAGGGCGCGTTTTCGCGGGCGACCCGGAAAAGGTCACGAACGCGACTTGCGCCAACACCTACGAACATCTCAACGAAATCTGAGCCGCTGATGCTGAAGAACGGTCGCTCGGCTTCCCCCGCGATGGCCTTGGCCAAAAGCGTCTTGCCGCAACCGGGCGGGCCGATCATCAATACGCCCTTGGGAATCTTCGCGCCCAGGCGCGTGAACTTCTGCGGTGTCTTGAGGAACTCGACGATCTCCGAAACTTCTTCCTTGGCTTCATCGGCGCCGGCCACGTCGTTGAAGGTGACAGTGACGTCTTCCTTCGTGAACATTTTGGCCTTGGACTTGCCGAAGGCCATGACGCCTCCGCCAAGCGGTCCACCGCCACGGCGAAAGAAGAAGAACCAGATCACCGCAACGATGATCAGGATCGGGATGATGTTCTTGAGGAACCAGCCAAGGTTGTCATTGACCTCTTCGTTCTTAATCTCGACATCTGACAACAGGCTGGTCTTGGGCTCGCCCTTACTGATCGCTTCTTCGTGCTTTGTCAGCCACGCTTCCCACTGGTGGGAGTCAATTTTTGCGGAGAACTGTTCAGGTTCGCCCTCTGCTACACTTTCGTACTTGCCTTTGATGTACACCACGTTGCCGTTTTCCGGCTGGCGTACTTCCAGACTCTTGATCTCGTTCTTTTCGAGCTTTGCCCGCAACTGCGAGGCATCGAGTTCTTCACTCGTGCCCCCCATTTCAAACACAGCCACAAGTACAAGCAGCAACAGCATCGCTGCCAGAGCCATGACAAAGACGGGAATCCCCTTGGGCTTGCGTCCGGATGGGCCTGGGCGCGAGGGGTCACTTGGTTTGTTGTCGTCCAGCTTCATCTATCTCCCTGCGAAAAGCAGCCAAGCACTGTAGCAGCTAATCATGATGTTGGGACTGCCAAATCAGTCAGAAGCCCATTCGTAGTCGGCAGCTACGTCCAGTATTTCCCGCGATAGATCCCGCCACAGACGGTCCAGTCCGGCCCGTCGACTATCGCCCAGAAGCGGCGTGTAGCTAGTCGATACCGTAACTTTCCGCCTTGCAGCCCCACCGGCGAACTCCTCACCGAATGCTTCAACCACCGCTGTCGCCTTCAAAAGAATCTCGGCCGGCTGTCCGGTATCCAAATCCTCGACCAGGTTCGGCTCGTCAAACCGGATCAATGAGACCTTTAGGCGAACGTCACCGCCGGCATCACTAAGCACCAAACGACGGTCTGTGGCGATTTCTTCCTTGAGACGGTCGGTAAGTTCATACTCAAGACCGGGCGACGGAGGGAAGACCCGGTTTTCTACCGTTTCCAAATGCACCGTGCGTTCAGTGCGCGCATCCATGCTGCTGGACCACGTATACGCGCCGCAGCCGGACATAGCGGTGCAACAGACTGCCAGTAATAGGGTCGCTACACGCATCATCGAGCCTTGCGCAGGTCTTCGATGCGCTTGTCGCGAGCGTCCTCCCACTCGGATGCGCGGGAGACGTAGTACCCTTCCGCCCCGTCTTCTCCGAGCCTGCTGTACTGGTCTGCGGCGTCCAGCTCGCGCTCAATCATCACGTCGTAGACTTCCTGCATTAACAGGATGAATTCTTCGTGGACGCTGTCTGAAATGTTCGGGTTTTCAATCATGTAAAGCTCGTACTCGCCCAGGAGTTCGAGCGCACGCTCATAGGGCACCATGTCGTAGGTATGCCCTTTCGAGGTGTCCATCGTCTCCCTGATCTGCCACATCAAGGCGTACGGCCGCCAGCGAGTGTCGGTGTCTCGAAGCCCTGCCCCACTGAACAAGTAACCGAAGGTGTTCGCGGCCAACGCGTAGGCACCGTTCCTACGCTGGGCTTGCCCCCGAATAAAGAGTGCATCGGCCTTCACGGAGGGCGTCGGGTTCATTGCCAGCAGATCGTCCGTCAATTCGATCACGGTGCTGAAATCACGTGCGGCATACATCAGCCAGGCGATGTCGCGTGTCAGCTCCGCAGTCTGGTTGCGGAACTCGCGCAGAATCAGTGCCGGTAGATAGTAAGTAACCAGCGTACGCGAGTCGGCCACCGCGAGGTCCAGTTGTCCGGTGTCGTAAAGCGCGTCGGCATCAGTCGCGAGGTCATTCACGAATTTGCCGATGTCCTTGCTGCGCAACTCCGTGATGACATCGCGAAACTCATCGCCCTTCTGAAGAAGCTGTTGCAGGCGAGTGTCGTAGATCGGGGCCAGATACAGAAAGAGCCACTCGTCGAGTGCGACACTTCGCGGCACTCCCGCATCGGGATCATTGCTGCGCCCGTACTCCAGTCTTGCCCGGATGCGTAGCAGAATTGCCTCAACAGCACGCGACCCTTCCGGAAACTTCTCGGTCAGTGTGTTGCTCAGGAAAATCAGCTGCGCCCAGTCACGGTCTTCGTAGGCCTGCTCAATTGCCAGAAAGACAGTCTCTTCGTTGGCGTTACCCAGCGTGTCACTGCGTGCAATGCCGATGCCGGGCTCATACACCAGGCGGCCCTTGCCGCTGGGGCCGACATAGCGAGGTTCGGGACCTTGGGCACAACCGCCGGCAAATGCCAACAGCGTCAGTATGGACAATGCGATGCAACCAGGCTTCATACGGTTCCAGTCGGTTCCAGTTTACAGCGGCCGGGCGGGATCAAGTGGCGCCACCGTTTTCAGACGACGTCCACCCTGCATTGCCACCAACCAGGCGAGAAGCGTAAACGCCCCTGCATAGGCGTCAACTTCAATATTGGGTGTTGGCACATCTGTCGCCAGTGCGAGTAGTGCGCCAAGCGTCCTGGGACTGATGCGAACGAGGTCCGATCGATGCTCCGAGTGGGGCGGGGCAAGCAAGCCCATCTCGCGGATGCTGAACGCTACCTCGACTTTGCCCGACGGTTCCTGCCCGCTCTCAATGCAATGGGTGAACGTCGGCTCCACGCCTAGCGCCGTAAGCAGACCCCACGCGAAAGCGGCGAGCACATGTTCGATTGGCTCGCCGAAGTCGAGGGCCCGAATCGCCTTTACCGCGTGCAGCAACACAGACGGTCCATCATGTGGCCCGACTTCGATCGACAGCAGTAACTCCCGAACGCGCTCAAGGGCCGAAAATCTCGCATAGTTGGTGCGTGCGCCGGGATAGAAGTCCAGCAGTTCAGCCTGGGACAGAATGCTGAGCGTGCCACGCTTCGACCGGTCGTACAGCACGACATTGTAAAGGCACATGATATCGAGTGGCCCGCCGATGCTTGACTTCGCGCGCTTGGCACCCTTGGCGATAGCCCCCACCGTGCCCAGAGAGTCGCTCAGCAACGTCAGAATTTGACTGGTTTCACTGAAATCAACCTTGCGCAGGCACAATGCTGTCGTGGTGATTAAAGCCATCTGGAGTGCTGCCGCGCTAGTGCTTCATTTCGGTTTCGGTGATGTCGCTGGTTCGGGTAATGCGTACGCGCAGGATGCGTTTCTCATCGGCATCAATGATACGAAGAGAGACTTCGCCAATTTCAACTTCATCGCCTACCGTGCCAAGCCTGCCCAGGTGGTGAAGCAGGAGTCCGCCAAGACTGTTGAACTCTGCTTCTTCCGGGAGGTCGAGCTCCAGCACGCGGTTCAACTCATCCAGATCCACGTCGCCATCGGCTTCGGCGACGTCCTTGTGGAACGGCAGGATTGCGCGGTGTGCACGTTCGACTTCGCCTTCATCGTACTCGTCCTGGATGTCGCCGACGATCTCTTCAAGAATGTCCTCAAGCGTGATCATTCCGGCGGTTCCGCCGTGTTCGTCAGTCAGAATGGCAATTTTCAGGCGGTCTGCGCGCATTTCACGCAACAGGTCGTCGAGTACTTTGCTGCTGGGCCAGAAGCGTGCCGGGCGAATGATGTTACGTAATTCCTGTGGGCGCTTGGTTTGGTCCTTGTTCCAGGTTGGTACCAGGTCGCGTGTGTAAAACACTCCGATGATGTGGTCACGGTCGTTCTCAAACACCGGAACGCGACTGTGCCCATGTTCAACGGCCAGAGTCAGGGCACCGTCAATGCCATCGTTGACGTCTGCGCATATCATGTCGGTCCGCGGAATCATCGCGCGCGAGGCCGGCGTCTGGCCCAACTCAACGACCTTCTGGATCATCTCACGTTCTTCTTCATCGAGCACGCCCTCACGTTCAGCTTCTTCAAGGCTGTCCGCCAGGTCTTCCTCGAAGCTCTCCTGCGCGGTTTCCGAAACATCCACGCCCTCAATTCGTGCGCCCATGCGCCGCACGCTGCTGCTAATAATCGTGAACGGCTTGAACAACAACGCCAGCCACGAAAACACCGGCAGGAGCACCAACAGAGCGCTTTCTTCCCGGTGCCGAAGTATCAACGGCGGCATGATGACGACGCAGACAAGCAACGAAATGATGCTGAGAACGCCCCCGTACAACAGGTGTGTTGTCTGGAACTCAATACCCTCGGGCATGATGATGATGATCCAGCCCGTAAAATGCAGCACGAAGCCGATGATTCTGCCGGTTTCGGCAACCTGAGTAAACTCGTCGTCGCGGCGGCAAAGTTCTTCAAACTTGCGCTGCGTTGCTTCGTCTGACTCAGGGATCAGATCAAACAGAGCGGAAAGAGCGTAGCCGTGCAGGGCATCGCTTACGACCGAAACGTAAGCGATCCAGCAGAAGGTGACGATCACTACGGCGACGCCTATCCAGAACGCCGCTGTTGCAGGGTCCAAGTATGGACTCCTTTTTGTGTCGGGGGCGCCCAACGCACCAAGCGTTGTGCTGTCAGCCTTCCCCGCCTAGAATAAAGCCCAGCCATTGGGCTCCGGGATTACCGATATGACGTCCAAAAGCAGTGACGTATACGACTACTATTATGAAAACTACCTCATCCTGTACAACCTGTACGGACGAGGCAGGCCTCGTATTACTCGTGAACAGTACGAACAGATGGATTCCGAGCTAATGAAAATCGTTTCGGATGCCGAAAACGGCGAGTTCGAACACGAACAGATGGTCCGAGTCAGGGATATCGAGTACGTCTTGATGGATGACGTGGCTGAAGCCCTTCTGGATCGTCCCTCGACGTCGGTCTAATTCCAGTTTCCCAAAACCTGCTACACCTCTCCCCCGCGGGCTGACGATATGCTATTTGACCCGTGGAGAACGCGCTGTGTGTGGAATCGTCGGATATGTAGGGTCGCGTGAAGCGACCGAAGTATTGATCGAAGGGCTGCGACGCCTTGAGTATCGCGGCTACGATTCTGCCGGTGTGGCCGTGCTGAACGGCAGTGGCGTACAAGTACGCAAGGCCGTCGGGCGCCTTAGCGCACTTGAAGACGAGCTCCGAACAAATCCGGCCAAGGGCGGCGTAGGTATCGGCCACACGCGTTGGGCAACCCACGGCGTGCCGAACCTTGTGAACTCCCACCCCCACGTTAGCTACGACGGCAAGCTGAGCATCATTCACAACGGCATTATCGAGAACTACCGCGAGTTAAAGAACGAACTGCTTGAGCAAGGCGTACAGTTCAAGTCAGACACAGACACGGAAGTCGTCGCGCACTTGCTGGCCAAGAACTATGACGGCGACTTGTTGGCTACCGTGCACAAGGTGCTCAAACGCCTGCGCGGGGCCTACGCGATCGCCGTCTGCCACAGCGATGAACCCAACCGGATCATTGCCACGAGGGTCGGAAGTCCGCTTGTCATTGGTGTGGGCGAGGGTGAAAACTTTCTGGCCAGTGATGTACCGGCACTCCTGAAGTACACGCGCAAGGTGATCTTCCTTGCCGAGGGCTGCCTCGCAGAAGTCACCCGCGAGGGCGTTCGCCTGTTCAACACGGAAATGCAACCCATCGAAGCGACGGTCACCGAAACCGACCTGACGCTCGATGCTGCCGAGAAGGAAGGCTACGAGCACTTCATGTTGAAGGAAGTGCATGAGCAGCCGCACGCGCTGTCCGAAACGATTCGAGGACGCATTGAGGGCGAGCGGATCGATCTTTCTGAGCTAGGGCTTACGGCGGATATGCTGCACGGCGTCAACCGGATTGCCATCCTGGCCTGCGGCACCAGCCTGTATTCGGGCATGGTCGGCAAATACCTACTCGAGCGTTTCACCCGCATCCCTACCGAGACGTGGTCGGCCAGTGAGTTCCGATACGCTGACCCCGTAATAGACCCGGGCATGCTCGTGGTCGCGGTAAGCCAAAGCGGTGAAACGGCAGACACGCTGGAAGCCTTGCGTATTGTCAAGGCGGGCGGCGCACGCACGATTGCCGTCTGCAACGTCATGGGCAGCAGCATCCCGCGCCATTGTGACGCGACGCTGTACACTCGTGCCGGGCCGGAAATTGGTGTGGCCAGTACCAAGGCTTACACCACACAGCTTGCAGGCTTTGTTCTGCTGGCCGTCGGTATCGGCCGCCTTCTCAATCGTGTCTCAGACGTGGAAGAAGCCCGTATTGTGCAAGGACTCCGCGAGCTTCCAGCCCAGGTGAAGAGCCTGCTGGATGAAGACATCGTGGCCGTGAAGCGCTGTGCCAAGCGCTACAAGGATGTCTTCAACTTCATGTACATTGGGCGTCACTTCAACTACCCCACCGCGATGGAAGGCGCGCTGAAGCTGAAGGAGATCAGCTACATCCACGCAGAAGGCTACGCCGGCGGCGAAATGAAGCACGGTCCGCTGGCGCTTGTTGAAGGAACGTTTCCTACGATCGCGATCGCGCCCCAAGGCAAGACACGCGAAAAGCTCATCAGCAACGTACAGGAAATCAAGGCGCGCAAGGGCGTCGTCGTCATGGTAAGCACCCATGGCGACGAAGAAGCCCGGGAACTGGCGGACTACCTGATTGAAATTCCCGCCTGTGAAGAAGAGTTAAGCCCGATTCTGGCCGTCGTTCCGCTGCAACTTCTGGCCTATTACACGGCTACGCAACTGGGTCGTGACGTCGATAAACCGCGAAACCTGGCCAAGTCAGTGACGGTGGAATAGCTGCCACTGCCTTGCCGCGCGCGCGTTCAGCGGCTAGGCTTTTTCCACCCTGCCTTCCCCTACGGGTGTCATTGGTGAAGTTCTCAAGCGTTCTCATCCTGTTGCTGCTGCTCGTATCCACGAGTTGCGCAACCTCAAACCCAGTACCTGACGCCAACGATGGCAGCTTCATAGCTGCTGAAACGGCCGAAGACGCCCAACCTGGTGAAGCACCTCCACCTGAAACTGAAGACAAACGACCGCTTACCAGTGATGAAGAAGCCAAGGCCGCGCTAGCCATTAACAAGCTGGAACTGGTTGAAGACGACATCGAGCGCAACAAGATCATTGAAGAGCTCGTTTCACTCGGCCCTCGTTACCTGACATTCTTTCGAACTGTCGACCGTGACGCGGTAGCCATGGACATGATGTTCGTGATTCGCCGTATTGAACGCGACAACCCTGGTGCAAGCGCGACCGTTGTCGAAGCCAAAGACCCTGAAAATCCAGAGATAAAGCCCGATCCTAAAGACCCAAACCCGAAAGAGGTCAAGGAGGGGCCGACAATCCCTGAATACACGGGTAAGCTTGACGACTTCAACCGCGTCGAAGTCGAGCGCTTTCTGAGTTCCCGCCTCGAACAGGCCCGTCGACTGCTTGATGGCGGGCGCTATGAACAGGCGCAGCGTATTGCCGAGGCCGCGATCACGCTGCTGCCGGACACCAAACTGCGTTCTGAGTTTGACGCGTTGATCATGCAGGCGCGCGGCGAGAGTCAGTCCGAGTTGTTGATCGCAGGCATCATGAAACTTGAACCGGGAAACGTGCAGTACTCAAAGCCTGAGAAGTCGGCACCGTTCGTGCAGCCCCTGACGATTCGTTGCTTTCTTAAGAACGTAAGCGCGTCGCCGATTACGCTGCGCCTGTTCGAAGGCGAAGGCAAGGAGAGTATCCTGCAACTCAGTGTTACCTATGAGCAGCGAGACTACTCCGGCAACGCGATGTCTCAGACCGGCACGGTTCGCCTGCCGATTGATTCCGGCAATTCAATCACACTGAAACCCAACGACAGTTACGAAATCGCCGTCCCGCTGGAAAGTCTCGCGAGTCTGGACTCTGACGCTGCCAAAAAGTACGCACTGGGTTACGTACAGATTGAAGCCGCTTTGCGCGTGTATGGCGCGTGGAATGCTGACGGACAGCCTCTTGTTTTGCGCCCCGTCAGCTTCCCTACGCGAAGCATCTACGTTTACCCGGCTGAGTTCAAACTGAGTGACGCCACAAGTCGCCCCCTGACGACCATGCGGAACGCGATCAAGGACGGACGCGCGCAGGACCTCTTCATGACGGCGCACCTTGTTGAATCACGCGAAAAACGCAGTGCGGGCGATCTACTCGTAGGTGATGACTTCAAAGACAGCATCTTCAGCATGCAACGGGCGCGACTCAAGGCGATGAATGTCGTGTTCGGAACCGGAAAATCCTGGGACATCAAACGCTGGCGTGAATGGTGGGCCGAGAATCGCCTGCGCCAATAAGGTTAATCTCTAAAGTATCGCCGGTTCTATGTCGATGAACCCACGGGAGATCGTCATGGCGTTGCCGCGCAACTTTAAAATGTCAGCTGACAAACGAACGCGTCTAGGTTCTCAACTGCTGCGACTCGCGAAGCGGTATGATCGCGCGTTGACGGAAAGGCTGGCACGCTGGAATCTCTCCCCTACTCACTACGAAATGCTAAAGGTGCTGTACGCCGCGCCGGATTACTCGCTAACCCATTCCCAGTTGGCCGAAGCCATGGGCATCACGCTTCCGAGCATCACGCTGGCCGTAAAGAAACTCAGTGCGCTTCGCCTGGTGGGCCACCAGCGTGGTGAGGATCGGCGTTCGCGCATCGTCTCTTTGTCGGTGAAGGGTGCTGAGAGCCTTTCGGTTCTGTACGAGAGCTACGAAGGTTTTGCCGAGGACCTGTTCAGCGCCATCAGCGACAAATCGGCGACCCAGGTTGAGGGCGCAATCACCAAGTTGCTTTCGCGCCTCAGCGCCATGGAAGAGACGCGTCAGACTTCGGCGGCTTAGTATCAAAAACAATCACTTGACAGCCCGGGCGCACAAAACGCCCGGGCATTTTCATGCCGCTTCACTCAAGCCGTAACACGTGACGCGACGATAAACCGAACATGCGTGAGCGACTCAAGACAACTCTGCGCTTGGCCAAACGGGTGTTAGTCGTAACGGCTCTGATAACGACGGCGCTCTTTGCCTGGGTCTACATCGGCGGCGGGCTCGAATCATCGCAGCAGGCCGATTGCATCGTTGTCCCCGGTGCGGCCGTGTGGCGTAACCGAACCCCAAGTGACGCCTTGCTGTACCGACTAGAGAAAGCCGCTGCGCTGTATCACGATGGTCGCGCCCCCAATGTCATCGTCACCGGCGGCGGCGAAGGCAATTACGCCGAGGGTGAAGTCATGGCCGAATGGCTGATCCAGCATGGCGTCCCCAAACCAGCGATCATCATTGAGAACGAATCAGCAACGACACGGGACAGCGGGCTGAATGTCGCCGCCCTAATGCGCAAGCGCGGCTTCAAAACAGCGCTGGTCGTAAGCCAGTGGTTCCACGTCGCCCGCACGCGCCTGTGCCTTGAACAGGAAGGCGTAGAAACCTACGCATCGCCTAGCGACGGCAAAGTACTAGTTAAAGAGCCGTACTTCGTCGGGCGCGAAATGGTCGCCCTGCCAGCCTACGCCCTGCGTCTGGATGAGCTGCGCTAGCTACCGAACCTGGCGTTCGAGGTATTTCTCCAACGTCATCAGTTTCAATTTTACTGGAGTGCGACCCTTTGCCTGTTCTCTCAGCGCGTCTTCCCAGGCGTCATCGCTGATCCAGTAGCTCGCGACAACCTGGCCGCCAGCGCCTTTCAATACCTCTATGAGCCGGCTACCCCAGAACACTTGATTGACTTCTCTTGAGAGGCTCACACGCCCGTCCACGGCAAACGTGCGACTCTCATTCTCCAGTTCGGGAACCGTTACATCAACGCCGACAATTCGACTTCGCGTGATTTGCCACGGCCCGTACGGAGAACGCCCGTTGTTCGTAATGACTACCGAATTCTGGTCTCCCAATCCGCGATCAAGCGCAACACCTATGGGTGCATATCCACGGCTGCTGATGATTAGTTGACGATTGGGTGTTGTCAGTGTGTACGGGAACAGGCAGTCGAATGCTCCATCCGGCCTACTGTACACGACTGTCCCAAAGGCGGTGTCCTCAATCCGAGCTACGCCTCCACCCTGAAACTCGAACTCATTTTCGCTGGCTGTTGACTTCACCTGTCTGCCAATCGCGCCAGTAATGCGGTCGCACGGTTCCGGCGTGCAGGTGAGGCTCACGTTGGAAACGGTCTTGCTCCAATCATCGAACCTGACCAATTGAGGTAGCCCGCTGTGCCAGTCAGCACCCGTGACGGCGAGGCGAAGCTCGCCGTAGTGTTCCGGCACGTGAAACACCAGCTCGCCGGATGGTGGCACGTTGGCACTCATGTAAATGGAATCGTCGATTGGGCATTCGACGCCGCGCCGCTCAACCCAAACGCGGACGCCGTCATCAACGGCGCCCTGAGGCGTGACACGTACAACCAGCTTGAAGACGGGCGCGAACTCGAGGTTTATCTCCGGCGTCTGTTCACTGACCTTCGTCAGTGTGATGGACTCTCCACCGCCTGCGACACGAAACGCGGGCGAGTGCACGCACACAGTCAGCCCTTTTTGCCGATAGCGCTTGACCTGCGAGTCCATCAGCCGCAGCACAAACGTGTTGTTTTCAGGCGTCACGACGCAATAGAAGTCTGGGAGCTCAGGTAAGTAGACCCATGCTTGCAGTCGATCAGCCGCATCCAGCCTCGACCGGTCGGTTTCAGCCAATGCTGGAAAGTTCACCTTGCCTTGCAGCAGGTAGTCGAATGCAGGGTTCAGCAACTGTTCGTAGTTGCCGTCGCTGAAACTGTCCGAAAGCTTGATCAACGCGCTGCCGCCGAACAAGCCAGTGACGCCCTTGTCCACCTCAGTCGGGTACTTCACCAATGTGGAGACGATGAACGGCTGCAAATCGAAGTCAGCGTTTGCCCCGCTTACTCCGGGTTCGCCTGCCCTCAGTTCAGCGACGACTTGCTCTCTGCGCCCGGTATCGAGGTCGCCGGCGGTATCCGGAATCTCCATCGGCTCGGGCGGGGTTGCCACGATGCGGGGCTCATCGACGATTTCCAGCGGACGGTTACCCCTGGTTATGGAGTCTTCTGGTGCAGGTGCGTCCGTGAAGTGTGCGTCCTTGTCCGGATTGACTTCCCCGACTTTGTGGCGCGGCCCGTCCGATGGTCGTCCCCATTCCCCGAACGGCAGGTGAACATCGTAGATGTTCACCCAGGACGTAATCAGGACAGCAAACAGGATCAACAGCGTCGCGATGACGCCTGCGCGGCGGCGGTTCATGGCTCCTCCTCAGGACTGGCTCCGTATGGGCCCCAGTACTGCCTCGCCATGGATTGTACCGCTTCGTGCGACATCAGAGAAAGCAAATGGTGTTTTCTATTCGCCTTCCGGCTGGTCGCCCTCGGGGTCTTCCGGCTCTTCTTTAGGCTTGTAGTCCGGGTTTGGGCCCAACTTAAGGTCCAATTCCCAGGCTTTCTCGCTATCGACGAGAATCACGGTGTCTTCCGTCGCCAGCGGGAAATCGCTGATCTTGACCCAGTCCGCATCGCCGAACTCCTTGCCGTCTTCCATTGCCGCAAAACGAAACCGAAACGTCGAACCGTTCGACAGTAGCGGCACAAACACGGTGCCGTCTTTCTGCAGGATCGGGTTGTCTTTGAACGCGCTGCTGGGGTAAGGGCCGAACTCCTGCCCGGCCTTGTTGGTCAGCCAGACAAACACCTCAAGGTGCTTACAGACTTCGCCGTTGGCGAGCTTGATTTGGCCGTACGCGAACGGGATCTCGAACACCACGTTCGTCTCCTGCACGCTCTCTTTCGTGACTTCAAGCTTGCCCAGGAACGTACTGCCGCGTGAGCCGTACACCTCATAGGTCCCGGTCGAGAGACCCATAAAACGTACTACTCCGTCATCCTGTGTGATACCCGAGGCTGTGTAGCTTTGCTGCAAATGGTCCGGCACGTCGATCTGGATCGGCAGCAGGTTGATGTCCAGATTGTTCACCGGCAGCGCGTGAGTCTGCGTCGTCACCCTGACGTCAACGACGCGCATGTCTTCGGTGTAAAGCTCCCACGTGATCTGTTTGCCGACGATGTCTTCCAGCTTCACGTCGTCGATCACACGCAGGATCTGATCCGAGCCGGCTGGTCGAATCACAACCGTGAAGTCGTTCGGATCCACCATGAAGATCTGTTTCTTGAACGTGCCGACAGGCCAGATGATCTCTTCACCATCCGGTGTGGTTTCGTTGGGATACTTGCCATCCGACGTGAAGATGCGCAGTTGCCGCAGGTACTGGTTGGTGTACAGGTTGATCGAGGCCGGGATGCCTTCGCCGGTACGAGCGTCGACCACTTTGCCCTCAAGCGTCGGGCCTTTGATCAACTCAAGGTCGATTACAGAATTTTCGAAGATACCGCTCTGCCCGTTGACCTTGATGTAACCGGTCCAGTCGTCCGTCGTCCGGTCGGCCCAGTAGCACCAGACCTTGTAGTAACCGCTGGGTAGCTCGATCTCGTACTTGCCGCCTTCACTTGAAAGCGTGCTGCGCGGCTCATCGAACATGCGGACACTGCCATCCTGCCCGACATCAAGCGGCGCGAAGGCTATGCTGGCCCGCTCCGGCTTTGTGTCCAAACCTTGAACACTGATCGTGCCGGTTACCTTCACGCGCTTCAGTGGACGAACTTCAACCACCCAGTCGGCCGGTTGCTCGCCGAGTTCAAGTTTGGTTAGCGGGATGTTCGACCAGCCCTCCGGGATCATGTAGTCGCCATAGGCGAAGACACGAAGCTCGGCGGGTTTGGCTCGCAGCTCAATCAGCAGCGAGCCCCTGTCGCTTGTGAAGCCGGTCTTGGTCGTGCTGCTACCGTCTTCGTGCTTGGCCATTACGAGCAGTTTGAAGTCGCCCAACGGCTTGTCGGAACCGATCATCTTGACCGTCGTCCGCACCGAACCAACCAGCGCCTCCCCCTCACCGAAGCTAACGGAAGTGGCGTGTGCCTCAGCGGGTTCATCCTGGGCGGTCGCAGGCGAAGGCGCCAGCATCAGCAGAATCGCAAACAAGGCAGTAAGCGCAGCACAAATGATGCAGAGATGTCTTCCGGGCATGAAGTTCCTCAAGGCAGTTTCCTTACCTATTTGTAACAACGAAAGCCACAGGGATAAGGCCCAACCAAAACCTCTTCTTGAAAGGCCATTTGGTGTCGATTGTGTCCACGGGACCTTCGTATGAAATCGGCACCGGACTCGTGCTCGAATTCACGGCGCGCGCATGGGGCAGGGGTCTGCTAGCTTCCGGTCAACTGGCCGGAAATGAACCTCTCAATAGCGGCGAAGAAGTCCGCACGCTTGGAGGGCGTAAGTTCCATCGGTCGCTTTCGTCGGGGTGTTTAACAGCAACCATTACGAACCGGAGTACGCTTCAGCAGCAAGCACAAAACCCAACCCGTGTCACGCAACCGCACACCAACAACCAATTCCGACCGAAACAACAACGCGCAAGGCAAGCGAAAGTCAGCCCGGGATGGTTTGCGCAGCAAATGAATCACGGGAATGTCTAGGACTACGGTGGAACCCGAGCCTTCGTAGCGGCGTGCGTTTGGCTCAATGAAAGCGCAAAAGCGCGGCACAATCCCACACAAAGGCTCAGCATTGGCGTGCCGGGTTGACGAGCGGACCCTGGCCCAGTTCGAGAACCGTAGCGCACGTGATCCCTTTTCGGTTCCGTAGTGGCCTACAGCTCGCGACCATCTTGGCGACGTGTTACCCGCCCCATTTCATCTCGCAAGCCGAGAGACTGTCGGAATACTGGGTGAATCTCCCATGTCATTCCTTGGTCTGGATTGGACCTGGACTGAAAAAGGGTCGGGTTTTGTGAGAATGAGTAGTGCTCATACTTGCCATTGTCATGCGAACGTTTTGCAGTAATGAATCCCACGAAGAAAAGGAGCTCTGCTACATCCCGTACACCAACTTTTCCTTTTCCAGCAATATCTACGGGCACATGCTCGATGATTTTGTTTTGGATTAGGTGGTAGAGTTCCCTTGTGTTGAATTCTTCGCGCGAGTTTGCAAACGCTGACATGACTTCTGCCAGTTGAGGACACAAGTTCTTATACTCCGCCACGGTGTCCTGCCTTCGCTGGTCTCCGAGATCAGCTAGGCAAGGCGTAATTTCTTCTTTTGTTATTTTGTCATGGTTCCGCAGAACGGCGAGTTTGCTGGCAGCCCGACACAGTTCGACAAGCCATCTCGGCCTAAATCTAGAAAGTGTCGACAGAACAACGTGGGGAGGACGAACATTTTTTCCCCACTTCATGGGACCCTCAAATGCCAGATCTATAAGCGTTTGGTCTTTCCGATCTGCATTGCGTTCCAATAGCTGAACCACTTCGAATGATAAATTTTGCCGTCTGAAGTGCCCTTCGACCCGTCGTGCAAGAAGTCTTCGAATCCCGTCCTCATTCCAGTGAAGGTCCATTACGTACTGCTTTAGGTGAGTTAGCGACTCGAATTCCTGGGCTAAAGTTGCCCAGATGTTCGGACGAACTGCCAATCTCATTCTCAGTTGGGGAACTTTCTGTAGCATGTACCGGCAAGCTGTAAGCAATCCCATAATTCGGCGGCGCTCGATCAGCGTGTTCTGAAAGTCTCGGTCAACCTCATCGAGCAGTAGCCAAACTTCAGTGGATTTGTCGTCAAGTTTGCGTCTGACCACCCCTTCTTTTGGACGGAGGTTGCTGTCGACCATCTCGACACCACTACCCGAAAACTTGAGACGCCTAAAGATGGATGAAACAAGTCCGTACGGGCGCTTGCCGGTACGCTCTGCTTCTTCCACTAGTTGCATGGCATCGTCGCTCCATGCACCGCCGACTTCTGTTCCGAGTTCAGCCGCAACTGTTGCGAAGATTGATGCCTTCCACCCTTTTACCCACTGATCATTGTCTAAGGAGTCAATACCCGGAGACAAGTCGGCGGCAGTCGAGTCAATAACGACAATCGTCCCTTCCTTCCTCTTTCGAAGTTCTGCGCTAAGCATGCGTAACAGAGCGGACTTACCTTCACCCTTGTAAGCGCGTAGAATCTGGAGCTGGTTGCTTGGGTTTGCGAGTGCCTTGAGTTCGGGTAGTTCAAGTGCGTAAGACCAGAATACCGTCTCGTCCTCTAGTTCTGCCGCGTCATTGCCAAACAAGTTTACGTCGGTGAGGTCAACTTTGAGCTTTTGGGCATCGACCATTTGATCTCCTCAGATAGAGAGAGAGAGGATAGCGCAGATTGAGTGCTTCCCAAGGGCATCGCTCTTACCGGCCGGCTTCCATGGCTGTTTTGTTGAACTGGGCGTCGTAGGTTACTGGGTATTCGCCCGTGAAGCAGGCGGCGCAGTAGTTTCCATCGGCCTTTACGGCTCGCATCAGGCCTTCGGCTGAAAGGTACGCGAGGCTGTCGATGCCCAGGAACTCGCGGATGGCTTCTACGCTTTCCAACTGGTTGGCGATCAGCTCTTTCGGGTCCGGGAAGTCGATGCCGTAGAAACACGGGTGGCGCGTCGGCGGGCACGAGATGCGCAGGTGCACTTCCTTCGCGCCTGCGTCGTACAGGCGTTTCACGCGCCCCTTGCTGGTCGTCCCTCGGATCACGCTGTCGTCCACCACAATCACGCGCTTGCCTTCCACCACGTCGCGTACAGCGTTCAGCTTGATCTTTACCCCCACGTCGCGCTGGCCCTGGCTGGGCTGAATGAACGTGCGCCCGACGTAATGGTTGCGAATGAACCCCTGTTCAAGCGGTAGCCCGGCCTCATCGGCGTAGCCCTGTGCGGCGCTGTTGCCGCTGTCGGGCACTGGCACCACGATGTCCGCGTCAACGTGGCTCTCAATGGCGAGTTGCTTGCCCATGGCCTTGCGGGCAAGGTGAACGTTCAGACCAAAGACGCGGCTGTCGGGGCGCGCGAAGTAGACGTGCTCAAAAATGCAGTGGGCGTGGTTCTGCGGCTCGCTCCACATACTGCTGTGCAGCCCCTTGTCGTCGATTCGGATGAGTTCGCCCGGCTTGACGTCGCGTACGTACTCGATGCTCAGCATGTCGAAAGCACAGGTTTCGCTGGCCAGCACGTAGCTGTCACCGAGTTTGCCAATAGCCAACGGCCTGAAACCCTGGGCGTCGCGTGCGGCATAGATGGCGTCGTTGGTCAGGAAGACGAAGCTGAAAGCCCCCTGCATGCGTTTTAGGGCCTCGGCGATCGGGTTCTCGCTGTTCTTGATTTCGGGGCGCGCCAGCAGGTGCAGGACGACTTCGCTGTCGCTGGTGGTCTGGAAAATGCTACCGGCCTCTTCGAGTTCGCGACGTAGTTCCCAGCCGTTGCTGAGATTCCCGTTATGGGCAACGCTGATCTGGCCGCCGCTGTAATCGACGGTAATAGGCTGCGCGTTGCGGACGTTGCTGCTGCCGGCCGTGGAATAGCGGGTGTGGCCGATGGCGCGGTGGCTGCTGAATTTGTCGAAGAAATCTTCATTGAAGACTTCACCAACGAGCCCCATGCCGAGGTAGCTTTTGATGCGGTCTTCCATGATGCAGGCGATGCCGGCGGATTCCTGCCCCCTGTGCTGCAGGGCGAAGAGCCCGTAGTAGGTAAGCTCGACAGCGTCGGGGTGGTTGAATACGGCAAAGATGCCGCAGGCTTCGCGTGGTCCGCTCATCAATGGCTCCGCTTCACGACGTCTTTATAGCAAGGATCGCGACACGTCGTAGGGCGTGGACATCTACCCAATTCGTCTGAGCGCGAAGCAGTTGGCGAAGCCAACGCAGCCGGAGAGAAGCACTGCTTCATGAGGTAAGCGAGCGCTACTGCAGGTAATTCGATAACACTCTATTTCACGTTGATCTTCGCATGCCCCCAGCGCAGAATAGGCACATTCCCCGTCATATCCCCGGGAAGGGCACTTCATGCGTGCGCCTTTTCCTCGAAGCCTGCCGGCACTGCTGGCCGTGCTGGTGATTGCTCTGTTTTCCGGCTGTGCAACTACAAGGCTCCCTCACCCTCTGGCTGAGGCGGCACCGGCTGTTCTCCATGTACCTGCATCGCCCGCCGACATATCCGGCATCCAGCGAGGTGCGGGAGAATATGACCGGACCATCTCCGCAGAAGCCTGGGGTTATCTCTGCGCGTTGGCCCTGCTTGCAGTTGTTTTCGTCGGCTACGGGATCATCTGGTGCGGGATGCAGTTGTATGAGCTGATTGATGAAGCTCTGTCCACCCCAAGCGATGTAGATGATTCTGAGGCTGTTGTGACGCAGTGATTCGGCAGCTTTCGGGACGCTCGTTCACGGATTGGTTGGGTCGCCGTAAATCCCTACCCCTGCTTGACATGGCAGGGGGGCTGCTTACACTTCCTGCCACGTTTCTGGTAGGTTGACTGGAGCGGCCGTAGGGCTGGCTCCTTTTTTATTGCAGTTTGTCAGTCAGGACGAGTTCAGATGGAAGGCGTAAACAGCGCGGAATTGCTGCGGTTCGTCGAAATGATCGCACGGGACAAGGGGATTGAGAAATCCGAGGTCCTGATGGCGATTGAACAGGCCATGATTGTGGCCCTGCGTAAACGCGTAGAAAACCCGGACACGCTGGAAGTCAGCGTTGACCCGACCAACGGCAAAATCACCGCCCGCGAGACTGATCTCGACGACAACACCTATGACGTCAAGATCGACGACATGGGGCGTATCGCGGCCCAGACCTTCAAGCAGATCTTCGTACAGAAGAACCGCGAAGCCGAGCGCGACAACATCTATGAGAAGTACATCGGTTTGCGCCGCGAAATCCGCAGCGGCACGATCCAGCGCATGGAAGGCCCGAACTACCTTGTGAACCTTGGCGACGCGGAAGCATTCTTCCCGCGCAAAGAGCAAGTGCCGACGGAAAGCTACCAGGTTGGCGAACGTGTTCGCGGGCTGATTCTTGACGTCCGCAAGCAGGGCCAGAAGGTCAAGATTATCCTGTCACGCACGCACCCCGAGTTCGTGAAGAAGTTGTTCGACCTCGAAGTGCCTGAGGTGGCCGAACGCATCATTGAAATCAAGGCGATCGTTCGTGAGCCCGGTTTCCGCAGCAAGGTCGCCGTGGCCAGCTATGACCCGAAGGTGGACGCCGTTGGCGCCTGCGTCGGTGTTCGTGGTTCGCGCATCAAGGGCATCATCGACGAGCTGAACAACGAGAAGATTGACATCATCCGCTGGAACGAATCGGCGGAAATCCTGATCACGAACGCGCTGAAACCGGCGCGCGTTGATTCGATCACGCTGGACTACGACAATCGCCGCGCCCGCGTGGTGGTGCCGGATGACCAGCTTTCACTCAGTATCGGCAAGCGTGGCCAGAACGTGCGCCTCGCGGCCCGTCTGGTCAAGTGGGACTTGGATATCGTCACCGTTACGCAGGAAACCGACTGGCGCAAGCGCACCCTCGAGAAGTTCCAGACCTTCGAGGGCGTGGACGACCTGCTGGCCGAGTCGCTGTTCAACAGTGGCTTCGACAGCTTTGCGGACATTCTTGCGGCAGGCCCGGAAGCTCTGATGAAGGTGCCGGGCATCACGATCGATATCGCGGCGCAGATCATCCAGCATTGCCAGGAAAACCCGGAGCCGGCGGAAACCATCACGGACGTCGTGCATGCCGATGGCGCCCAGCGCAAGGCCGACAACTCGTTTGTCGAGCCGGGCCAGGAACCGGAAGAAGAGGACGGCGCACCACAGGCCGCCGGCCAGCCGGCGAAGCCCTCGGCACCGGTCGATCCGTTCTCACGGGCGGCAGAATACGCAGCACAGGCACCGGAGAGAGATCCGTTGCCGTCAGAGAAGCAAGGCAATCAGTCGTGATAGTGCGGCGCAGGGCAGCAAACGGACTTATTGAGGAGTTGGGGAAGGATTTCGCGCCATATGGCAAAGGCAGCAGAGCAGGCTTTGACACCAGCCCACCAAATCTACAAAGACATCGGCATGTCCTTGAAGGACTTCAAGGCTAAATGTGCCGAGGTAGATATCGTCGTTAAGGGCGCGATCACCAAACTCACTGACGAAGAAGTCAGCAAAATCCGGAAACACCTCGGGCTCGACGTTCCCGAAGAGCCGGTAGCCGAAGCAAACCCCGAAGCAGCAGCCGAAGCAAAGGCCGCCAAGGAAGCCGCTGATGCGGAAGCCAAGGCAGAGGCCGAGCGCAAGGCGATCGAAGACGCTGAGAAAAGCCGCAAAGACGCCATCGGAAAGAAGCTTGGCGTCAAAGGCGAGCATGTTGATTTCGTCGCGCAGGTACTGGGCGTTGAGCTTGAGTCACCTGACGACGTAGATGACCAGCTTCCCGCCCGTGCGCAGAAACTGGACATTGTATTCAAGCTATCCGAAGAGTTTGAACTATCGCCGCGTGAAGTCGCCCGTACAGCCCGCAGTCTCGGTCTTGAGGTTGGTCGCAAGGGCTTCAAGGGTCTTTCACCCAACGAAGAGTTCATGCTTCGTGCGATGGTGAAGCAGAAGCACACCACGCAAGAAGAGCGCCTGGCTGAAGTTCAGGTGGAAGAGAAGCCGGAGTACAAACCGGCACCCCCCACCGGCAACAAAGCCGTCGAAGCCAAGCCGGCTGAAGCGAAACGTACCGAACGTCGTGGCCGTGTTTCGAATGAACAGACTCGCGAAGTCATCCCAGAGCGATTCCGTGAGCAGAACACCGGCGCCGGGCGCGGTCGTCGTGAACGCTTTGAAGTGAGCCAGCTTAGCTATGACCGCCCACGTGGCGGAGGTCGCGGCAGGCGTGGACGCAGGCGTGAAGACCAGGAAGAACAGAAGAAGCCGGAGATGCCGACCGGGCCGGTCAGCGTCGAACAGCCGATCAACCTGCGCCAGCTTTCCGAGGCGATGGGCGTCAAAACGAACGAGATCATGGGTCGCATGATTCGTGAAGGTCTGCCGCTGCTCAGAATCAACGACACGCTGAGCACCGACGTCATTGAACAGATCGGGATCATCTTCGAGCGCGAGATCACAGTCCTTGAACCGAAGGCCGCCGAAGACCTGATTGCCGAGCAGCTCGAGCAGTTCGAAGAAGACGCCGGCACTGAAGAAGTTCGCGCGCCAATCGTCACCATCATGGGTCACGTTGACCACGGCAAAACCAGCCTGCTTGACGCGATCGCCCGACTGGACCGAGTCAGCGAGGAATCGGGCGGCATCACGCAGCACATTGGTGCTTTCCGACTCGATCTGCTTGAGAAAGATGGTCAGTTCCAGCCCGTGCGCAGCGAATCCGAGGTCACGGCTGATACGAAACGCCTGCGAGTTACCTTTATCGACACGCCGGGCCACGAAGCATTCACCGCCATGCGTGCCCGCGGTGCCAATGTCACGGACATCGCCGTTATCGTGGTGGCCGCCGACGACGGTATCATGCCGCAGACTGACGAAGCCATCACGCACGCACGCGCCGCCGAAGTGGAAATTGTGGTTGCCGTAACCAAGATCGACAAGCCTGAAGCGAACCTCGCGAAAGTTCGCCAGCAACTTGCAGGCTACAACCTGATGTCTCCGGACTGGGGTGGCACAACGGAAATCATCGAGCTTTCGAGCATCACCGGCGAAGGCGTCGACAAGTTGGTACATGTGCTGTCTGACTACGCTGACCTGCTTGAACTAAAGGCGGTGGCTGAGAAGCCGGCAGTCGGCACAGTCCTTGAAGCTCACCGCGACCCAGGTCGCGGTATCGTCGCAACGATGCTGGTCAAGTCCGGGACCTTGCGCCGTGGTGACGTCATCGTGGCGGGGCACGGCTACGGACGCGTCCGGGCCATGCAGGAGCCGCGTGGCGACGGGCTTCACGTTATCCAGTCAGCCGGACCGTCCGTACCTGTCGAAGTCGCCGGTCTCGACGAAATGCCGGAGGCGGGCAGCCTGTTCCACGGCATGAAGGACCTGAAGAAGGCTTCTGAAATTGCCAACATGGTCCGCCAGCAGGAGAACGAACTGGCCCGCAGCCGCGGCTTCAGCCTTGAGGATTGGTCGAAGGCCCGCGCAGGTCAGGCCGTCAAGGAACTGGTCATCGTTCTCAAGTGCGACGTTCAGGGCACAGCCGAAACCATCAAGGCGGAGCTCGACAAACTCACGCATGCTGAAGTACGCGTGAAGGTGATTCAGTCAGCCGTTGGTCAGATCACAACGACCGACGTCCACCTGGCTGAGGCTTCCGGCGGCATTGTGGTAGGCTTCCATGTTGGCGTAGACGGCAAGGCACGTGACCTGGCGGATAACCATCACGTCGATATCCGCACCTACGACGTCATCTACAAGCTGATCGAAGAAATCCGCAACGCGCTCGCCGGCCTGCTTACACCGGAACTCATCGAGCATTACGAGGGCACGGCTGAAATTCGTGCTGTGTTCAAGGTAACCAAGGTTGGTCGCGTCGCCGGTTGCATGGTCACCAAAGGCGCTATCAAGCGCGACAACAAGGTGCGACTGCTGCGTGACGGTGTACCGATTTACGAATCGGTTATCACCAGCCTGAAGCGAGAGAAGGACGACGCCGCCGAAGTCCGTGAAGGTTTCGAGTGCGGTATCCAGATCAAGAACTATGAAGACTTCAAGGAAGGCGACTTGATTGAAGCCTACCGTATTGAAGAGCAGAAACGGTCGTTGGATAGCTAGTTCAGAGTTACGAGACAGGAAGAGAGAACGGATAGTCCGGATCACAGCTTAGCGGGATTGCTACAACGCCCCTGATATCGGACACCCGGCATCTCTCAACGAGGACAACGTGAACACACTGCTTACATTCCTGGCCCAGGGTCAACCCGACGCGAACCCGATCGCCGGCTTTGCGCCGATGATCCTGATCATCCTGATTTTTGTCGTGTTCATGTTCTTCATGCGCCGCAGCCAAAAGCGGCAGGAACAGACGCACAAGAACATGGTCGAAGAACTGGAAAAAGGCGCACGGGTGATGCTGAACAGCGGGTTGATCGCCCGTGTCGAGAAGATCGACAAAGAAGCGCAGGAGGCCAAGCTGCTCGTTGACGAAGAGAAGAAGGTTCACTCCGTTTACAGCCTGCTTGCCATTGCGAAGGTTTTCGAAGAAAAGAAGTCGAACCAGAAGAAGGAAGACTAGCCAGGTGTTCGATCGCGGGCGCAAATCCATGGTTGTTGCAACGCTGCTTCTGGCTGCGTTGTCGAGCTATGTTGATCTGCCGCGCATCCATGCCGCGCTGAACCTTGGGGATACGCTCAACGTGGCTCGGGTGATCGACCCGGTTCACCATACCCGCATGCTGCAGAAGCTGACGCAGTTGGACGGCGACGTTGCATCTGACCTTCGGCAGGATCTCGACGAAGGCATGCAGTCTCTGGACCTGCTGGGCAGCACGAGCGTACTTCAGGCGATTGTTGCACCGTCAGTTCAGTTGCCTTCACTCGTGCTTGAAGACACCACACCCGGCCAGCCTGGAAATGACGCTGGCATCGATCTGCTGACCGGCATCAGCGGCAGCCTGCTTACACTCGACCTGCCGCCGCCTCGCTTTGAAACACTATTCCAGCCGCCCCGGCTGGATGCACCAACCCATAGCCTGTTCAACAACACGGCTCGCGCGCCGCCCATGACGCTGCGCTAGACACGATCCATGACAGCCGAACTATTCCCGGCCCGAGGGCTTAACCCCGAGCCATTTGACGCGACACAAAGGTTTGATCCATGTGGGACTTCATTAAGCGTTGGCACCCCATCATCTTGCTTGTTTTCGGCATCTACCTGGCTATCCCAAAGCCTGCACCGAACCCGGCCGAGATTGATCAGGAATTCCTTGAGAAGTACGACAAAAACGACAATGGCGTCGTTGATCCGGACGAGTTTGAAGGCAGCGACCTTGACTTCAAGATTCGTGACCGCAACGAAGACAACGTCCTGACAGTAGGCAGCACGTTCCGCTGGCCTCTGCACGACTACAAGTGGAACCTTGGGCAGGACCTCAAGGGCGGTTCCTCGCTTCGCTATATGCTTGTGCAGCAGGACATGGACGAAGCCGCGGCCAAGATTCGCGAACTGCTGGGCCCATTGCGCGACAACATGGATCGTCTCAGCCCCGAAGCGCGCGCCAATTTTGGTGATGCGATCGAAGGCGGCGAGCTTCAGGTAGACGCCTGGACGCCGGAAGACTTCCAGTTGCTGTCAAACATCCCGGGTTTGTTTGATGAAGGGCGTGCTGATGCACTTGCACGCTACTACAAAACCTGGAACACAGCCAAACAGCGCAAAGATGACAAAGACCTCGTCGGCCCAACCATCGAGACCTTGAACCGTCGTCTTGGTACCACAGGCATCACTGAGCTGAACATCGCACCGCTCGGCGAAAACCGCCTCGAAGTCAAGCTGCCTGAGTTCAGTGCACCGTCTGAAACCGCACGCTACAAGCAACTGCTGGAAACCACCGGTAAGCTTGAAATGCGCGTACTCGCCAGGGAAGACGGCGAGTTCAGCAAGCTCAACGTCGGCGAATACCCAAAGGACGAAGGCTACAAGTATAAGTGGCTTGAGGTTGGTGAGGACGACATCTCCAGCGCTCTCGTGAAAGAGAATGCGGAAGGCAAGAAGTTCGTGCCGGTAATGGTGATCGACGATTACGACGTCACCGGCAAAGATCTCGACAACATCCAGGCGACGAACGACCAACAGGGTCGTATGGCCGTAAGCTTCGACCTGAAAGGCCTCGCGGTTGCACGTTTCGAAGACCTGACACGCAAGCACAAGAAGGCGGCAAGCGGCGGTGAAGACCCGCGTTTGCTGGCCATCATCATCGACAACAAGGTGTACAGCGCATACTCGATCGAAGACACGATCAGTGGCTCGGTGCAGCTCTCCGGTAACTTCAACACGCAGGAACGCGACGACATCATCAACGTGCTGAAATCCGGCTCGCTCAACGTCAAGCTGGTGCTTGAGGGTGAGGAAAGCGTAGGTCCCAGCGAAGGTGCCGAGGCCGTGAAGCGCGGTCTTTGGTCACTCGTTGTTGGCGCTATCGGCGTGTTCGTGATTGCCCTGTTGATCTATCGCGGGCTCGGCCTTCTGACAATCTTCAACCTGATCATGGTTGTTATCCTGGTCATGGGCGCCATGTCGGCCGGGCTGGGCACACTGACGATGCCGGGTATCGCCGGTATTGTGTTGACGCTCGGTATGGCAATCGACGCCAACATTCTGATCAACGAGCGAATAAGAGAAGAACGAGAACGAAACCAGAATACTCGGGGCGCCGTTGAAGAAGGCTTCAAGAATGCCTTGTCAGCCATCGTTGACTCGAACGTAACGACGCTGCTTACGGCGTTGATCCTGTTCAAGGTCGGTTCCGGGCCGATTCAGGGATTCGCCCTGACACTGGCCATCGGTATCGTTGCAACGCTTTACACAGCGCTGGCAGCTTACAAGGCCATGGTTACAGGCATCCTGAACGTCAAGCGTGACGCTGAATTCAAGATGGCCGGGCTGAACTTTGCACGCAACCGCAACATCAACTGGCTGCGCTGGATGATTCCCGGCGCCATTGCCGCTGTCGTGCTGATCGCCGGTGGTGGCAGCTTCATGGCGATTCACGGCTCGGAAGTTCTGGGCATTGAATTCCGTGGCGGGCACACCTTCCGCATTCAGATGAAGGAAGGCTATGAGCGCGACACCATCGCTAACCTTCTGATCGACGAGAACACTGGCGAAGTAAAGAACAACCCGGAAACCGGCGAACCATACGACTGGGCACAGGATGTCGAAATTCAGCCCGTGTACCGTCTGGGTGGCGACTCCGAGGGCGGCAAGGCGGACCGTTTCGACTTCCGCTTCCCGATGCGCACGGAATGGGAAAGCGAAGACCCGGAAACGATCACGCGCATGTTGCGCACAGACCTTGAGCAGGTCTACGGCGACTACATGGTGAATGAGGGCTGGATTGCCCGCACAACCGGCGTCAAGGAAGTTGAGCTCAAGGTTACGATGAAGCTCAAGCTCAAGGACCAGGAGAAGTTCCGCGAAGAGAACCCGGACGACTACGATCGTCTTTGGCTGGCCAAAGACCGAAACTGGAACGACAACCCGAACGCGCCACGCGTCAACCGCGAACGGTGGTTCGGCGGATTGGCCGCAGCGGACACGGATGTCGAAAGCGACTACACCAACAACGCCGCCGGAGACCGGCAGACCTACACCCTGACGATATCCAACGTCGCAGTCGTCGACGCCAAGGACCTCGAAGCAAAACGCAATCAGTTCAAAGATGCTGTCGAAAAGCAATTCATCAAGGATTCTCAGACGGTAGAGGTCGACGGCGAACCGAACTTCGAATACTTCGCGACAAGTGCAGCTCTGAGTATTCGCCTGACCCTGCTTGAGCCCGTAAACGTCAAGGACCTCGAGAAGCAACTGACATCCATCCCGTTGCGTCCCCTACAGGAAAAGGGTGCAACGCTTATCGTGAAACCCACCAATCCAGACTCAGAGACGGCTTCAGAGTTTGAAATCACGAGCTCAGTACCTCTGGATTTCAGCCCGGACGCCGAGAGCGAAACTAACTTCGTGCAGGTCACCGGCCAGTTGAACTCCGCAATCTCCAGCTGGTTGAAAGACCAGGACCCCGAAGGCAACGAGATCAGCGCGCGCTTCCTGCTGAGCAGTGCTATCGGTGCCACAGTCGCGGCTGAGTCCCAGTGGCGGGCGTTGTTTGCCATCGTGGCGGCGCTGGTTGTGGTTGTTATCTACATCCGCATTCGGTTTGCCAGCGTGGCCTGGGGTCTTGCTGCGGTCGTGGCCCTGTTGCACGACAGCTTCGTCGTCGTAGGCCTGATTGGTCTGGCCGACTTCCTGGGTGCGGACATCAAGATCGACTTGACGGTCGTTGCGGCGATCCTGACGGTGATCGGTTATTCACTGAACGACACGATCATCAACTTCGACCGTATCCGTGAAAACCTTAAATCGGACAGGCTGGCAACCGGAGGAAAGACGCCGCTGAAAGACATCATCAACATGTCGATCAACCAGATGCTGTCCCGCACGGTGATGACGTCCGGCACCACCGCCGTCACGACACTTTCGATGCTCATCTTCGGTGGACCGCTGTTGAAGGGCTTTGCGTTCGCGATGACGGCGGGCATTGTGGTCGGTACGTTCAGCTCAATCTACATCGCTGGTCCGATCCTGTTGCTCTTCGATCGCGGCGGTAAGGGCGGACTGCTTGACCTCTCCGAAGAGGAAGAGGCTGAACACGCGCTTGCGGCAGCGAAGGCTGAGAAGAAGAACTCAGGCGACGATGAAGAGTCAGATGACGACCAGGCTGACGAATCAGAGCCAGAGGCTGACCAGCCTGAAGACTCAAGCAATGAAGACAAGTCGGATGAGGACAAGAAAGACTAACCATCTTCCGGATTCCAAATAGAATGAGGCGGCCCGTGCGCGGGTCGCCTTTTCTACTTCAGGAGTGTCAATGGACATCGCCGCACTGCGAAGCGAGATCGACCGTATTGACGCTGACATGCTGGCGTTACTGGACAAACGGATCGCACTGGCAATCGAAATTGCCGAAGCGAAAGTCAAACAGGAGCGTCCACTACTGGACCTTCAACGCGAAGGCGAAATGCTGAAGTCGGCCGGCGCTGCAGAGTATGAGGTACTCATGCAACACGAGGCCGAGGAGTTCGTTGCGAACCTACTGCCCCTGACGCGAAGCTGGGTAACACGACGACGCCGGGCCGCACACGTAAAGCCTTTGCGCATTGCTATCGTCGGGCTGGGCCTGATAGGCGGGTCCATTGCAAAGGCTCTGAAACGTGCAACACCGGCTCATGAAATCACCGGCATTGAGTTGAAGGAGCATCTGCAACTCCCCCGGGAATCAGGCTTGTTTACGGATTTGCGAGAGCCCGACGACGGCGCGGAAGGAGTGAAAAGGGCCGACATCGTCTTCGTCTGCACACACGTTGAGAAGACTATTGAGTTGCTGCCTGCGCTTGCCGATGACGCCCCCGTGGAATGCACGGTCACCGATGTATCCGGAATCAAGGCGCCGGTGGTTGAAGCGGCAACGGTAGCATTCAATTCGCCCAGCGCGGCTCACTTCGTCGGTGGGCACCCGTTGGCGGGCAAGGCGCAGGGTGGTTTTGAAAACGCCAACGCAAACCTGTTCGAGGGGAAACCGTGGGTGTTGACCCCCACCCCACAAGACCCTGTAGACAAGATGCGGCGTCTGAATCTTCTTCTGGAAAGCATCGGAGCACGGGTTGAGTTGCTTTCAGCCGAAGAACACGACCGCACCATGGCCGTCGTGAGTCATCTTCCGCAACTGGTGTCTGTTGCTTTGATGTTGACTGCTGGCGGACGCCACAGGGGTTTGGCCGGTAGCGGGCTTATGGACATGACACGGCTGGCAAGTTCGCCGGCACCCATGTGGAACCGTCTGATATCCCGCATGCGCCCCGAAGTAATGGGTGAACTGCAACGCATGCAGTCGTACTTGACCGAGCTTGAGATGGCCGTCGGTTTTGATGAGCCGCTGGACAAATGGTTTGAGTTGTCAAACAGGGCCCGCGCCACGCTTGCTGAACAGTCCGTAGACTCGAAAGACCGCTCGGCCTAGATTCCAACTACCCCGAGTGTTTCCGTGTCCATCATGGAACAACATGCCTGACGCGAATCGATTGTCTGAGCTAAACGCAGCGCTCGACGAATTCCTGCACACGCGAGAGCTCGAGGAGGGACGTGAGCTGCCGCCGGAGGCCCCGACACTTGAAGACCGACGAGCTGCCCTGGACGACAAGTACTGGGCGGCGGTTCGACAGGTCGTTAGTGCGGTTGCGGAGAATGCAGCTGATGGCCCACTACCGTTTGATGACACCGAGCGTGCACTACTGGACTTTGGAGTGTTCCCCCACCCAGCTCTGGAAGACATCCGATCACGGCTGGACACCGGCTCGAAGGTAGACGGTGTTCTGCTGATGCACGAATCGCTGAATGCGGTAGTTGATGACGTGTTGCGTCGCGACGCTATTGCCGAGTATCGCGCTGACTATGACGCGTTGGCGCATGACATCGCACTCTGGCCGAATACCCACCTGGCCCATATTCGTTATCGCGACGATAAAGTACGTGAGTTGCTAGGTGAGAGCCCACGCTGCAGCCACGTGTTGAAGCTGCTTGCCGACGTTGATGAAAAGCTTGAGCAATACAAGCGCCTGGAGACTCGCGACGCAACGGGTCGCATGTCCAACGATGACCAGAAAAGCTGGGCAACGATCCGGCACTACGTTGAGTCCCGCCTGAAAGAGGCGAACTCAATACTGACGCCGCCGGTCACGGAGAACGACTCTAAACGCAATGAAGCTGCGGCGGCGGCTTTCGCCAGTATAGAGAGTGTGCAAGCCAGTGTGGCGCACCTGATTGAACTTCACGAGAAGCAACGGGGGCTAGAACAGCAGATTCTCGAGCAACAGAGTGCCGCGCGGCGCGTGACGTCTGCGGAACTTGTAAAAATGCTAAACCGTGAGCTCTCGTCGGTCGCAGGCTTGCTGAGGCTGGCCGCCCGGTACGCGCGTGTAACGGAGTGCGCTGTGCCAATCAACGAGGCTGTCGATTATATCGACGCTGACCGCGCGGCCGAAGCCATGCAGCGAATGCTTCGGTTTGATCCAAAGCTTATCGACAACCCGATGGCCGCGCGTTTTGGACCGCCCGAGCTGTTGCTTGCGCCTGGAGTCGGCGATGGTGTATTTGACGCGTCAAGGAATCGTTGGGTAGTGCCGCAGCGCTGTTTTAGCAGCACGGCGGAAAGCCTTGCACAGGCCGCTATACTGTATCGCCTCGAAGTCGATGCGAACCAGATGAAGAAGGCGCTACTATCCAGCTATCGCGAGAGCATACCGGCCAACCGAGATGTCCGTGCAAACCTGAAACTGCGCAGCAGCCTGATCCGCGACTACATCAACTGGATCACACTGGAAACCTACGGCGAAGAAGTCCTGCCACGTGATACGCGTAACTGGTTTGAGCGACATATCGCCCCAAGCAAGACCGAACCGTGGCAACCGCCTGAGTACCGGGGCATGAACGCCTACCAGCTGAAGGCGGAACTCAAAGAGCTCAATGAACTGTCTGAATCCGCGGAGAACGAGTATCGGGCGGGCATCGTCGAATGGCGGCTGGCGGGCGGCGACCCACAAGTTTATCTGGAACGCGCCGTGCCTCGCCTTACACGAGCGCTTGAGTTGAACGGCGAACACCATGCTGCGACATACTCGATCGGCATTCTCTACATGCAGCTTGGCGATTTCCAGAAAGCCATCACCGCGTTCCGGCGGTTCACGGAACTGGTGCCATGTAGCTGGTGGTCACGAAAGGCAATTGAGCTTTGCGCACAGTGCCGCTGATTTTTAACTCGCGGCTGCGATCAGACCCTTCATGTCGCGGACTGCGTTTTCGAAACCACTGAAGATTGCCCGGCTGACAACGGCATGGCCGATGTTCACTTTCTCGACAGGAATCTGACGCAGCAAACGCTGGACGTTGTGATAGTTGAGCCCGTGCCCGGCGTGTACGTCCAACCCCAGTTCCCAGCCCCGGTGCGCCGCTGTCTCCAACAGGTCCAACTCTTTATCGACAGCCTCGTCACCTCTCGCGTGGGAGTACGGTCCCGTGTGCAGTTCAATGGTGTTAGCGCCGGCCTTATGCGCGGCGACGACCTGGTCCATGTTCGCATCAATGAAGACACAGACACCTATGCCGGCCTGCTTGAACTGATCGACAGCGCTCTTAAGCGCGTCCAGCTTCTTCACCGCGTCGAACCCCGCCTCGGTCGTGACCTCGCCACGGCGTTCAGGAACAATCATGACCTCGTCCGGCTTCGTCTCGACGGCGATCTTGATGATCTCGGCGTTCAGTGCCATCTCGAGCTGCAACGACGTCTGTACGACGTCTCTCAGCAGACGAACGTCACGGTCCTTGATATGTCGCCGATCTTCACGCAGATGGCAAACGATACTGTCGGCGCCGTTCTGTTCAGCCACCATGGCCGCGTGGACCGGGTCCGGTTCCTTTCCACCGCGGGCATTTCGAATTGTTGCGACGTGATCGACATTCAGGCCTAGAAGTGTCATCTGCCTTCTCCGTTCGCTTTGCTGTGACGCAGACATATACTTTGAGTTGATGCTAGTGCTCGGGATACATGACGGCAAGGACCCCAGTGTCGTGCTTCTGCGCGATGGCGCGGTTGAACGTATCGGCTTCGAATCCGATTACGTTGATGACCCGTTTGAAATCAGCGGTTTTCCCGCGAAGGCCACCGAACATCTGATGGCCATTGAAGGGCTCAGTGGTGATGAGATTGACGTAATCGCCTTCGCCGGACAGCACCTGGCAGAACCACGTACGCGCCGAGAACTGCTAAAGAAGTTCGCCGAGTCCGGTACACTGCGCGCATCTGCAAAACGTCTTCTGAAGACCGCCGTGCCATTCACCAGCCGAAAACCGTCTCGGCGTGATCGGTTACGTCATCTTGAGAAACTCGGGCTTAAGCCTGACCGCAGCACGTTCATCGATCATCACCTCGCCCAGGCGGCGGTGGCAGCAGCGAGTGCACACAGCAAAGACGGAAGACTGCTCGTGCTTTGCTGCGAGGGATCGGGAGACGGTATTTCGGCGTCGGTGCATATCAGCCGGGGTGGGCGCCTTGATCGTGTCGCAACGATCAGCGACGACAACAGCCTCGGCTCGTTCCTTGAAACTGTTACCTACCTGCAAGGCATGGTGCCCGAACGCGACGAAGGGCTGCTGATGGAACTTGGCGGCTTGGCACGCGGACCGCAGCTATCAAAGGTTACCAAGCGGCTTTCGATCCTGTTTGAATTCGATCCGTTGCTACCTTTGAACTGGCGCCGTTCGGGTAACTTGCCCGAGACTTACGACTGCGTCGAGTTTCTGCGTCTTCACCTGCGTCGTCGCCGTTTCGACCATATCGCAGGAGCAACGCGGCGCTTCCTGGAGCAGTTTCTTGGCCAGTGGATCGACCGTTGCGCGCTGAAGACGGCCTGTGAGTCAGTCGTGCTGACGGGCAGCGTGTTCGGGCTTCGCTCGCTGTATCCGGCTCTTTCGAGTTGCACACGAGCCGCTCAGCTCACGATCTGCCCGACGCCCAATGATTCGGGCAACGCGATCGGCGCGGCCATCATGGCTCTGGCAGAGAAAAAGGGCGTCGAGCACGTGCTGCCGTTGGGGCAACCTTGGCTGGGTGAAGACGCTGGTGAAGGTGACTGCGCTGACTTTGCGCGTAAAGAAGAGGCCAAGGGGGGCATCTGGATCGATCAACCTGAGAATCTTGAAGCGCGCGCGGCTGAGTTGATCGCCGGCGGTGCGTTGCTTGGGCGCATTACAGGACGCGTTGACATGTCACGGGTCGGCCTCGGCAACCGGTCACTGTTATGCCGCGGCGACCTGCCTGAACTGCGCAGCGCCAGTCAGCAATTGCTGCGCCCGGATGTGTTCTGGCATGAGGTTCCCGCATTGATGTTGAACACTGAACTTGAGGAAGAGTTCTTCGGAACCGAAAAGCTGCCATCGAACGCCGTGGGTGAATACTGGTTGAAACCCCGCCGCCCACAGGCCTGGACAGGACGCATGAATCCTCGCGCCCCCGTTCCGGTCCAGGTTACTAATGAAGGATCTGACCCCAGCACAGCCGCGCTGATTCACCAGTTCCGAAAGACGGTCGGTAAGACACCGCTGCTATGTACGCCTTGGCTAAACCGTCGGGGGCAACTGGTGCGCACGGTTCAGGACGCGCGTGAAAGCTGGCGAACCCAGGGGCTGGACGGCGTGATAGCAGGGCCCTACATCGTGATGCGCCGGGCCGACCCAAATGCGACCAAGCCCAAACACGCCGAGCTCGCCAGACGCCCGTTCTACGGTGGTCTTTAGTCGTCGCCCTTGAGCAGGCGGCGTTTCGTCGGATTGATCCAGAGCTTCAAAGCTGCCTTCAAGCGTTTGCCTGCTTGCGTGCCGTAGATGGCTTCGATGGCATCCATCAATGCGTAAGCCTTGTCGTCGGTGTACGGGAACCACGCGATTCGACGCCCTTCGTCTTCACCCTGCGAAATCAACTTCGGACGCAGCATGTTCTGGGGGCCGCAGATACTGCGCGGCGACTCTGCACCAATCGGTACTCCGCCGGCACCGGCGGTGCCCACCAGGACCGGCTCGTTGAAAGCGATACGACCGGCGGGCAAGTCTTCCAGCTTGCCTTGCATGATGCGTTCCGGAGTTCCCAATACGCTGAGGTTATTGGCCGGCATCAGTCCCAGCAGGCGCGCTGCTTCGCGGTCAGGCTCTTCACTTCGGTACAACTCGCAACCCGGGCCTTCGAGCCTTTCGGTCGAGAGCTTTGCCTTCGGCCCAAGTGATTCAATAACCGTCGCTTTCCAATGAATCCAGCGTCCCGGCTCTTCGCCTGCGGGGTACGTCACGCGAGCGCCCTTTGCGATGGCGTCGTCAAGCAGCATCTGTGCCCGACGCATATTGAACGTGTCGTTGATGGTGGCGAGTTGCGCGTGGTGGCTGTTCATGGTTCGGATCGCGTCAATGAAGCGCATCCGAAACTCATCGTAAATCTTGTCGTCGACAACAATGCGTTCAAGCGTGCCTTGCTGCATGCCGCCGGTCGAGAACGCCGAAGTTAGGGCAGCGTCCACGGCCCTATCCAGGTCGGCATTCTTGAGCACAAGCATCATGTCTTTGGCTTTTCGGACCGGCTGGAATTCGCAACCGGTATCGGCGCAAATGGCTGCCAGCCGCGCAGCGAGATCGTCGTTGCCTTCGTAAACAACCTTGTCGGCACGGGCTTCAACAACTACGCGCTTCGTCTCGGTGTCGCCGCCGATGACCTGCAACAAACCTTCGGGAAAGTTTGCGCGCCGGAACAGCTTCCGCATGGTTTCGTTGATGCGCGGGTGTTGCTCTGCCGCGCAGATCAGAACCGCGTTGCCGGTCACGAGCGCGTCAATTGCCAGTGTCATTGGGAATGCGAACGGCGATTGCGATCCGTTGCAAATCACCACCACGCCATAGGGAACCATGCGCACCGACGCACTGATCCCCTCATGTATCGCCCCGGGGCCTGCCGTATGTTGATCCACGAGCAACGGAGGCACTACCTCATCCAGCGTGCGAAGAGCTTCAAGTACCGGCAGGAATTCCCCCACCAGTGTTTCCACCATTGGGCGACCGATGGCCGTCGCCATTGACGGGACATAGTCCGTACGCTGGGAAACCAGCTCCGCGCGCAGGGCATCGAAGTACGGCAGCTTCTGCTCAAAGCGAAGCTTGGACCATTCAGCCTGCGCTTCTCGGGCCTTCCGGATGACCGGCCCGGCCACTTCACTCGGCTCTTCGGTAGTGGGCAGCGGCAACTCACCGCTGGCTGCTGCGACGGAAGCTGCCAGTGACGCGTCTACGACTCCGCCACCCCAGCTGTCGTCACTGCTCATGGCCTCTGATTCGGTCGCTTCAGCGGCCCGCTGCTTCCATTCATCCTTCAGGGTGGGCACTTCGCGTGTTTCAAGATCGTCGAACGGGTCTACTTTGCCTCCGGCGAGCTTGGTCGGCGCTTCGCCACCGTCTTCCAGATCATTGGCCGCGTCATCGTCAACGCGCTCAAACACTTTGGTTTCTGATGTCGACCCCGGACGGTCGGGGACAGCGGCGACTTTCTCTACGGTCGCGAACTCATCCTCATAGTCTTCGTCTTCTTTGCTCTCGGCGTCGCGAGCGGCCTTGCGGGCCTCTGTCTCTTTGCGGGTGGTGGCGATCGTTGGGTCATTCGAGCCCGGTTTTGTGGGGTTTACGAACACGCCGCCGACACTTTCGGTTTCGTCGCCGTCGTCATCGTTCGGTGACTCGCCTTCGAGCACAGGCATTTCCCGGGTCTCGAATTCAGAGCCGGGTTTGTCGGAGCTGACGTAGTTACGAACGACGCTTTCGCCGCTGTCATCTTCGTCGTGTTTGTCGTCGTGGTCGCTCATTGGCTGATTGAAACGATTCCGTCCGCTCGCATACGTTCCATCACATCGGCTGTCGGACCGTCGTCAACAATCTCTCCGTCGACAAGACGTATGATGCGGTCCGTTCTGGCAGCCAGATCAAGATCGTGGGTAACGACTACTATGGTTTGGCTTTCCTCTTTTACCAGCTTTTCGAACAGGGCGAAAACGTTGTCCGCGTTGGTGGTGTCGAGATTCCCCGTCGGCTCGTCACCCAGTACGACCAGAGGCTGATTGGCCAGTGCCCTTGAAATGGCTACGCGCTGCTGTTCACCGCCGGAAAGTTTGCCCGGTGGACGATGCGACTTGTTGCCGATGCCCATCTCGCTCAACAGGCTCTGTGCACGATCTCGAGCCTCGGCGTGCGGTAGGCCGCGCTTGTACATCGGCATCATGACGTTTTCGAGCGCACTGAACTCGGGCATCAGGTAGTGGAACTGGAAGATGAACCCAAGCTTGTGGTTCCGCAGGTCCGCCAGTTGCCGGTCCTTCATCAGGCGTGTGTCCACGCCGTCAATCAGCACCTGCCCCCCATCGGGGCGGTCAAGTGCACCCAGCAGGTACATCAGCGTCGATTTGCCGCTGCCGGAAGGCCCCACAATGCTGCAGAACTCGCCCTGATGAATCTTCAGGTTCAGGCCCTTCAGGACATCCACGGCCGTGTCGCCCTCACCTAGCGTGCGTCGCAGGTCGATGCATTCGACCACGACCTTGCCGCGTTCCCGGTGGTTCAACTCAGTCATCAGCTATGGCCCCGAAGAATCTCAACCGGATCCAGTCTACCTGCGCGAATCGCCGGAAGCACGCCCGCCAGCATCGAAACCAGAATCGCAATGCCACCGGCCAGAATGTAGTGACGCGGCAGGTTGTTCACGAGCAGCGTTTCAGTATCGACCACGGCAAGCTTGGGGATCGGCACCGTCCCCAGAATCTCGACAACATAGTACCCAAGGCTGCAGCCCACGGCGACTCCAAGCAACCCCACCGCCAGACCAAGCCCGAGGTAAGCGATGGTGATATCGCGAGCGCTGTAGCCGATGCTTTTCATGAGCGCGATGGAATCCAGTTTGTCGATGACCGTCATCATCAGCACGTTCAGGATGCCGAAGCCCGCTACAATCAGCACACCGATGCTGACGATGTTGGTCAGCATCCGGTTTGTGTTCATCAATGAGATGATGTGCGTATTGGCTTCCTGCCAAGCAACGGCGCGCTTACCGGTGAGAGTTTCAATCTCATCGGCAACTTCCAGCGCTTCGTCAAAGTCATACAAGCGAATCGCGATACGGTTGATGTCTCGACCGCGCTGCATGATCCGCTGCGCTACCGACAGCAGCATGTATGCAATGCGAAGGTCCGTGAACGTGACACCTGTGTAGAGTATGCCGACCACGCGCAAGCTGTTCGGCTCGCCGCTACTCAGGCGAACTGTCACAAAATCACCCGTGGTCGCGCCCAATTTGTCGGCCATGCCCTTGCCGAGGATCACCCCACCGCCGGATGCATAGAGATCACTCAGGCTGCCGCTTATCAGGTCCTTTTCGATATCCACAACACGCTGATGACGCTCAGGTAGTATGCCGACCATGTCACCGCGTGCCTCGCCGGCGCCGAAACTGAAAATGGCCGATCCGACCATACTGGGTGCGGCGGCCTCAATTTCCGGCATCGCTTCCAGAGCTTCAACCAACTCGCCTGCTTTCTCGATTCGAGGCGGATCATGAGGCGCAGGCTGGCTGGAAATCGTGATAATACCAGTTTCGCTCCAGTCGTCTGCCAGCCCCCGCCCGTCGCTGACTGGGTCGTCGAAGACCTGAATCTGCGGGCTGGTTTCGATGGTGCGTATCACAAACTTCGTCTGAAACCCGGACATGACCGCATTAATGGCGATCGTAATCACCACCCCACTGGCAACAGCACCCACAGACACAGAAGTCCGAAACAGGTCATGCGTAAGCTGCCGACGAATCAGCAAGACAATGGCTCTGAGCGCATTCATCAAGCGTTGCCCGAAGGTACTTTGAATCACCAAAGCCGTACGCCCGGAATGATTAAGCCTGAGCGAACTACTATCATGGTTGCCATGTCGGCCTTGGGTTGGGGAATCTGCAGCCGAACGGACACGGCTTCGGCGAACGATGATGCCATGCCCCAACTAGAGAATCCAATCGCCGCTGTGCTAGGCAAACTTCCCCGTTTTTCGCACAGTTAGCCACCGCATCTGGAAAGACGTGGGGCGTAGAAGGAGCAGACCAATGCGTGTAACCAAGACATACATCGTTCCGCTGCTGCTGGGATTTCTCGGCGGCGCTTGTTCGAACTTTGTTGATCTGTCAACGATCGCGCAGGCGGACGAAAAGCCTGACGAGCCCGAAATCAATGAAGTCCTTCGCACTCGCCGCCTAGAGATTGTGGCCAACGATGGGAAGACTCTGGGGGGTATGAGTGCTAGGAGTTACGAGCACGGCTACCAGGTCGGTTTCTCAATGGGTATGTACCAACCGGAGTCCGAAGACGGTAGCATCCCATCCAAATGGGAAGGGATACAGATGGGGTACGTATGGTCGAACGACCCGAAGGATGGAAACTACGAACAATTGAAAAAGGGCGCATCCGTCAACTTCGAGATGACTACCAACTATCTGTCCAGCAGGCTCACTCTTGAACCATACCGCATGGGAATAACTACCGGAACAGATGGAAAGAGCGCTGACTGGAACTCAATAGAACTAAAACCCAACAGCGTTGCGATGTCCAGAAATGGCGTACGAAACGTTGAGTTGGGCTCTGGCTCATACGAGCCTAGTGCCTACCTGACGCTCCGCAACGGCGTCATGGGGCAGAAGGTCGGTATATCAGTTCCATCCGCCAAAAACGGTCCTCCTAGCATCGAGGTATTTGGAGAAGACGACAAACTCCTGGCAAAACTGCCCAAAGAAAAAGACTAGAACTCGGTCGAACCGGTAACTCGAGTTACGCGTGGCCGCGTAGGGTTGCTACTGGGTCGAGGCGGCCGGCGCGCATGGCCGGCAGGACTGAGGCGATGATGGTTACAACCATCGCGGCTACCCCGGCCCTTACGTAGAGGTTCAGGGCGTTGTTCATCACGAGGTTTTCGCTTTCGATCAGACCCTTCATCGGGATCGGCAGCGACCCCACGAATACCGTCAGCCAGTAGCCGCAGATACAGCCTGTCAGCACCCCTACCAGCCCGATTACGACGCCCTCCATCAGGAAGATCATGGTGACATCGCGCCCGGTGTAGCCCATGGATTTGAGCATGGCAATCTCGGGCAGCTTCTCCATCACGAGCATTACCAGCACGTTCAGGATGCCGAAGGCCGCGACAATCATGATGCCGCCCGTCACCAGGTAGGTTATCACCTGCTGGATCACGAAAATTGACAAGAAGTTCTCGTTGGCTTCCTGCCAGCTCTCGCTGCGGTAGTTGATCATGCCCTCGATCTTCGTGGCCGTCTCGCGCGCCGTTGAGTAGTCCTTGAGGCGCACGACGATCTGGTTCACGTCACGCCCCATGCCGAGCAACTGTTGCGCCACGCTGATCAATGTGTACGCACGACTGTAGTCGATGGTCGTGACGCCCGTCTTGAAGATGCCGACGATCTTTAGCGGGCGCGTGTCGCCGTCGCGTAGCTTGATGTTGACGGTGTCGCCCTTGGTGACGCCCAGCAGGTCGGCGATACCGCTACCGAGCAACATCGCCCCGCCTGACGAGTAAAGGTCGTAAACTCGACCATCCTGGATGTAGGTGTCGATTTCGTTGACGGCCTCCTGGTCTTCGGGCTCGATCCCCATCAGCCCTACGCCGCGTTCGCGTGAGCCAAAGCTGACGATGGCCGTGCCGACTACGTTTTGAGCCGCGGCCTCGACTTCGGGCATGTCGCGCAGCATCTCGACAATCTCGCCGGGTTTCTTGATGCGGCGTACGCGGTCTCGGGGGCGTGCGCTTTCTACGGTTGCGATGCCGTGGGTCTGGTCGCCGATCCAGGTTGCGAACTCGTCCGTTTCCTGGCGTTGCTCGTCGTAGATCGTGATGTGCGGACTGCTTTCGATGGTTTCGGTGACGAACTTCTTTTCGAAGCCTGTCATCAAAGCGCTCAGCAGGATCATGAACATCACGCCGACGCCTACGCCGATTACCGAGATCGCCGTGCGGAACGTGTTATGCACGAGGTGGCGACGGGCAATCAGGATCAGCGGGACGGGGTTGATGCTTACTCCTTGGGCTTGATGAGCGCGCCGTCGGACAGTTCCTTGACGTTCGAGACGGCCAGTTTTTCGCCTTGCTTTAGCCCACTAAGTGCTTCGCATTTGCTGAAATTGACCAGACCAAGCTCAACCTTCACCTCGCGCACGCGGCTGCCGTCGATGACGAAAACAGTGTTATTGAGTGTCAGGGCAGGACGCGGGAACGTCACAGCACCGTCGCGTTCAGCGACGACAATTCCGAGCTCGGAAGTCATGCCTGAAAGCGGGCGTGCGCCGTCTTCAACCTGAACGTAACTCAGAAGTTCGTCACCCTGAACGGGCGTCAGTCTCGCATTCACGAACTTGACCTTGACTGTAAACCCCTTGGTCGTGCGGTCTGCATCGGGCAGGATTTCAAACACCTGGCCTTTGATCGTTGCCTTGTCGTAGCCCGCCAGCCTGATGTTCACGTTGCTGTCGGGCTTCACTCGCCCGATGTCGTCTTCGTTCACTTCGGCTTCAATGATCAGGTTTCGCAGATCGCCAACCTTGGCAACTTCGGTGCCGACGGTTGCGAACTCGCCTACATCGAGCGGCAGGGTCAGCAAAACGCCGTCGATTGGAGCGGTCAACAAATCGTCTTGTTCCTGTGCGCTGAGTGTGTCCACTTCGGATTGTGCGCGGGTTTTGGCGGCGCGAAGATCCTCAAGTGCTTGCGCGTATTGTTGCTGCAACTGCCGAAGCTGCTGGTCGGTAACGTCTGCGCGGGTTTTGGCCTGATCGTAGGTGTCGCGTGAAATTCCGCCTGTATCAAGTTGAGCCTTCAGGCGCTGTTCGCGGGAATGCGCGTCCTCGGCTTGGTCTGACGCTTCGCCGATCTGCAGCTCGAACGCCTGTCGGTACGGGCTGTTTTCAGCAAGTTGTTCTGACACGCGTGTAAGCTCGGCCTGGGCCGCGCTTTTGCGTGCTTCCAGTGCCGAGTCGCGCAAACGCAGGATGGCATCGCCCGCATGGACAACATCGCCTTCGCGAAACATCTTCTTTGTGCGCGGCGAAGCGTAGATCTCGGCGATCACGCCGGCACGCTGTGCCCGCAACGTGCGTTGTTCCAGGGCTTCCACGTGGCCTGTGGCGTAGACAGTCTCCTGTGCCTTGCCGATGTCGACGGTTGCAATTTCAACCTCGACGGGCTTGAACAGCGCGCTCACCACGGCCAGCACACCGGCCAGCAGAATCAATGCGAAAGTGACGATTACGAAGATGCGTCTCACAGGCTATCCCGGCAGTTTGACCCGCCGGGATTATGGCCCGCGAAACGTATTGTGAAAGGGGCTATTCCGTGCGCAGTGCGCCCATCATCAGCATGTCCAGATACTGGCCTTCCACGAACATATGCTGGCGCAATACGCCTTCTTCCTTGAACCCTGCCGCGCGATACGCCTTGATGCCGCGCTCGTTGTCGGCATTCACGCGCAGGTACACGCGGTGCAGGTTCAACGTGTTGAACGCGTAGTGAAGCATCGTGCGTGCGACTTCGCGCCCGTAGCCCTTGCCCCACTCTTCAGGCCGACCGATCGTGATGCCCCATTCCGCATGCCGATGAATCGCCGAAATGTTGTGTAGTCCGGAAGCACCTATCGAACGATCTTCGCCCTTGATACCGAAGGCCATGACGACGTTGGTCTTGTTGTCCATCGCCGGTGGCTCGGACTGACGCTCTATCCAGGCCTCTTCTGCCTCTTGATTGAAGGGGTAACGCCCGACCATCAGGTTTCGACGAACGAGCGGGTTCTGCAACGCCTCCGTGAAGAAGGCTGCATCCCGTTTTTCAGGTGCGCGAAACCACAATCGTTCAGATTCAAGAAACACGGCTGCCATGTCGTTCTCCTGTGTTACAGGCGATAACGGATGCCGGTTTCACTCGCCAGTGTTTGCGCTAGAATCTCATGCGCGGAGGCACGTATGACTGAACCTGATGAAAAGCTGATCAAAGCCAAACAGAAGATCGCCGAAAAGGGCGTTGCTGACGGCAAAGGTACCGGGATGTTTCCGGTCTCGCGGGATCGCCTGCCGCCGGGCCAGCGCCTGGTAAAGAACGACTGGCCTGTACTCGATTTGGGCATGCGCCCGGCCATCACCAAGGAAGACTGGAAGCTTGAGATTTCGGGTGTTGCTGAAGCAAAGACTTTCAGCTGGGAAGATTTCGCCGCGCTGCCGCAGATCAAGCAGACAACCGACTTGCATTGCGTGACGACATGGTCGATCTACGACGCCGAAGTGGAAGGCGTGCTCTGGGCCGAGTTCATGCGGCATGTAAGCGTCCCCGACAACGCAACTCACGTACTGTTTCACGCCTATGATGGTTACACCACGAACTTGGCATTGAGTGAGCTTTCGTTACCCAACGTGGCACTCGTTCACAGTTTCGGCGGCAAGCCCCTCACGCGTGAGCACGGCGGCCCGGTACGTATGTGGGTGCCGCATCTCTATGCCTGGAAAGGCGCGAAGTGGCTTAAGGGCATCGAGTTCCTGACTGAGGATCACAAGGGCTTCTGGGAAGTCCGCGGCTATCACAACCACGGAGACCCGTGGAAAGAAGAGCGCTACAGCTAGCGCGCGGGTTCAACGGTGACTGGCCTGCAAGTTGGGCCAGTCTTTCATTTGAAGGTGCTGCATGGTGTGGCTTGGCAGTTCATGGCGCTGGGGTAGCGGTCTTGTGATCGCTGCGTTCGTCGTCGTCTACCTGTCTGCCGTCTTGCTGCACAACACGTTTCATCTGTTCGACAACCTGCCTTCGTCGGGACCGCCGGGCAGCATGCAGGCGCTGATTGCCAAGAGTGACAAGCTAAGCACCGATGCCCTGACGG
>JAGQRE010000001.1:0-25193 GCA_020425695.1 Planctomycetota bacterium | reverse complement strand
CTGCCGGTCAGCCCGCGTTCTGACCCGTTATGGCCGATAGACGTTGAGCCCTACTTCCTACCGTACGGTCCCTGAGTTGCTGAAGCGTCTAGCGAAAACTGTCATCGACTTCTGGATCAAACCGGTTCGTGCGGAACCGATGGCGCTGTTCCGTATCTGCATTTCGCTGATCGTGCTGCTCGACACGAGCATTACGCTGCTGCCCTACGCCGCCGATTGGTATGGAGTCACGGGGCTGTATCCACCGGAGTCCATTCAACACTACGTTGACTCGTACAAGCGCTGGTCGTTGATTCCCGCTGCCGCATCCGATGAGACCGTGCGTCTGGGGTTGTGGGCGCTGATCGTATGTGCTGCTGCGTCGACGTTTGGTTTGCTAACGCGCTTTGCGACGGTGGGTATGTGGGCGCTGCTGGTCAGCTTTCACATGCGGAACCCGCTGATTCTCAACGGCGGTGACATCCTGCTGCGTGCATCGACCTTCTATGTGATGCTCATGCCGGGCGGCGCGGCCTGGAGCTTTGACAACCTGATCCGGCGCCGGTTGATGCAACCCGTGCAACCAGGTGTTATCCGAAAGGTTCTGGTACTGCCGTTCACCCACCTCGCCCGCTGGGACGAAACGTTCCGTGGTGAAGCATCGACGGGCTGGGTTCGACCGTGGACGCTGCGTCTGGCGCAGATCCAGCTCGCTGTCGTCTACTTCTTTACCGGTATCGACAAAGTGCGGGGCGTAAACCCCGGCAAGGGCGGATACGGTGACTGGGTTGGCGGCGATGCTGTCGGGCTTGCGCTCAACCACGGCACGATTGCGCGCTTCGAATTCCTGACGGGTTGGCCGTTGTGGATTTTTGCACCCGCAACCTGGATTACCCTGGCATGGGAGATCGCCTTTCCGTTGTTAGTGTTGTGGCGGCGCACGCGTTGGTACGCGCTTAGCCTTGGAGTACTGTTGCATGTGGGAATATTTGCGACCATGGAGGTCACCCACTTCAGCTGGACGATCCTGAGTTACTACTGGCTGCTGATACCGGCCGCGGTGTTGATCGATATGGCAGGCAAGGCCACAGGCTCAACAGAGGAACGCATCAACACCGTCTTCTATGACGGTATGTGCCCCGTTTGCAAAAAGAGCAAGCGTACGCTTGAGCGCCTGGATTGGCTTGGGCGACTGAAGTACGCCGACATTCACGACAGACAGTTTGCCGAGACCGAGCTGCCCGACGTAACCTACGCCGACATGCTGAAGCAGATGTACGTGAAGCGCCCCGACGGGTCCTACTTCGGGGGCTACTACGCTTTTCGCGCCATGGCCCCGATGCTGCCGCTGTGCTGGGCCTTGGTTCCGTTTCTGTGGCTGCCCGGCGCGGCGTTTGTCGGTACGCGTGTCTACCGTTTCATCGCGAAGAATCGTTTCAAGTACGCCAAGTGTGACGACGAGTTCTGCAGCCTGCACCTGAAACTGCTGGCCGGGAACGAAGTAGACGACGAAGTCATCGCCAAGGTCATTGCGCTGCACGAGAAATACCGGGCCAGCAAACCGGAGTCCGGAGCGCCAGCAACGGGTTAGCGCACGTCAACCACGACCGTTCATCTACCGGTCGCTTGCGCTCCCGGCTCCTGTTCACCTATCGAGACAGCAGCAACTCGCCGATCTGCACGGCATTCAGTGCGGCACCTTTCATTACCTGGTCGCCTACTGCCCAGACGCATAGCCCTCGGTTGTCGTCTACGCTGATGTCCTGTCGGATGCGCCCTACGGCGATTTCGTCCTTCAGGGTTCGTTCGAGCGGCATCGGGTAGACCTCGTTCGATGGGTCATCCTGTACGACAACACCGGGCGCTTTAGCCAGAATCTCGCGGGCCTGATCTGGCGTGCACGGCTTATCGAACTCAAGGTTCAGGCTGACCGCATGGCTGCGCAGTACCGGCACGCGTACGCACGTGGCCGTCGCACGCAGGTTGGCGTGGTGCATGATCTTCTGCCCTTCCCACAGGAACTTCATCTCTTCCTTGGTGTAGGCGTTGTCCTGCACTGCGTCGATCCGAGGAATGACGTTAAAGGCGATCTGCTTTGGCTGGTGCTTCACGGTCAGCTCCTTGCCGGCCGCCCAATCGCGCATCTGCTGTTGCAGCTCTTCCATCGCCTGCGCGCCGGCGCCGCTAATCGCCTGGTAGCTGGACATGATCGCGCGCTTCAGCCCGAACTCTTTGTGCAGCGGGTACATTGGCAGCAGCGAAACGATGGTCGTGCAATTCGGGTTGGCAACGATACGGCGCTCACCGTAGTTGAAGGCATCGTCCGGATTGATCTCGGGGATGACAAGCGGGATTTCCGGCTCGTAGCGAAACGCGCTGGTGTTGTCGATGATGATCGCGCCGGCCTTTGCCGCATGAGGCGCGAACTCTTTGCTGATGCCGCCACCGGCTGAGAAAAACGCATGTTCGATGCCTTCAAAGCTGTCAGCCTTAAGTTCTTCCACGACGACATCTTCGCCCTTGAATTTCAGCTTCTTGCCTGCGCTTCGGGCACTGGCCAACAGCTTCAGCGACTTGATCGGGTAGTCACGCAGAGCCAGCAAGCGCAGGAATTCTTCGCCAACGGCGCCCGTGGCGCCCGCAATAGCAACATTCACTTCCGGCATGGTTCTTTACTCCCGCCCGAAAAGGGGTCAGGCACCCTCAGGAGCCAGACCCCTTTTCGGGTCCTACGACAAAACCGCCGCGATCATCGCGGCGGCATCAACTGTAAGCCAATCCGCGATCTAGGCGGGTCGCTTATTGTTCATCATCGACACGTTGGTAGCTGTCATGCCTGAAAATTAGCAGTCAATGCCGTGGTTGTCACTAGGTAACGCACATCAAGGCAACCACGTGCGAGGTACCAGATACATAGCGGCAACCCACAAGGTCATCAGCACCATGGAAACCAGCGCGATGCCCGCCGCGAGCACCAGCCCATAGAAAAGCCAGCGCGGCGTGGGACGGTCGTCATCGGTAAGCGCCCAGTCGTCCATGTTTATGGAACGACCGGGCGCTTGCGACGATGGCGGCTTTATGCCTTCACGGCCTCTACAACGCTGACGGGGCTGGGCGTCGGGTGAATCCCGTTCAACTTCAGACCGGCCTTGGCGAACAGGTCGGCGTATTCTTGCTCGGTGCGCTCACAGCCGCCCTCGGTCATGGCGAGCATGTTGACGTCCATGAACTTCGCCGGGTGCGGCTCCGGTGTTTCGGGCATGACGATCTCGGCGATCAGAATCTTTGCGTCAGGCTGCATTACAGACGCAATGTTTTTGAGCAACGTAAGAGATTGCTCGTCGCCCCAATCATGGATGATGTGTTTCAGCGTGTAGCAGTCGCCGCCCACTGGCACTGCTTTGAAAAAGTCACCGCCCTCGCGCTGGATGCGCTCACCAAGGTCGTTTGCGCCCTCAACCACCTGCGGCATGTCAAACAGCGTGCCCTTCGCGTTAGGGGCCTTCTCAAGGATCGTCTTGAGGAAGTAGCCGTGGCCGCCACCGATGTCCACAATGTGCTTGTAACCGCTGAAGTCCAGCGCGTCGGCAATCGCGTGGCTGATGCCCGACGAAAAGCTGGTCATTGCTTCGTTGAAGATCTGCCACTGCTCTTTGTTCTCGTCGCGTTGAACCCAGGTGAACATGTCGGTCTCAAAGGCGTGCATCGCGCCTGAGTTGCCTGTCTTCAACACTTCTTCCATACGCCCCCACGGCTGCCAGTGCGACTCGGAACTGACCATCACGGCCATTCCGTGCAGCGAGCCTGGGACATCTGAGCGAAGCAACTCCGAGGCCGGTGTCAGGGCGTACTTGCCGGGTTCAGGCTCAGTGAACATGCCGATGCCACTAAGCATGCGCATGATGCGATGCAGGGCGCGCTGGTTGGTGCCGGTCTTTTCAGCAAGTTCGGTGTAGTAGAGCGGGCCGTCTTTTAGCGTGTCCGGAATCTTGTGCTTGGCAACCGCGCTCAAGCACTTCGTTACCATGAAACCAAACAGCCCCTGCATCACCTGCTCTTGCGGTGGAAGTTCTCCCGGTCCGGCCATGACATGCCCCCATTGTATTGTTGGAATTAAATTCGTTCGAGAGCGTACAATACGTGCAACAGGCAACATCAAGAAGCGGCAAGTCGTTATGGACGAACGGAAACTACTTCACGCACACCTTTTCCTCACCAGCCTCTTGCTGGTCTTATGTGGGACATGGATGGCCAGCATCCCCTACGGTGCGCTGAACTTTGTGTACGACGAAACAGGACGCACCTTCCGTTTTCAAGTTGCCGAAGTGTTGGTTAGCACTCGATGGTTCGGACTACTGCTGCTTGCGTGCTTTGTCATCGTCGTCGTGGTCGGTTATTGGCGGGAGTGGAGTTCGCAGCGTCTACTAAAGACGTGCTGGACCACCATGTTGATTACGCTTGCTTGGTTCACCGTCTGCATGGCGTTCCTCTGGCCAGCCATGAAGGTTGTGATAGACGGCGGTTTGATGATTTTCCAATGAGTCGAGGTTCCAACGAACACAGGGCGGACCAATGTCCGCCCTGTGTCTCCATTTTTTTGGCTGATTTAGGTGCCTTCCTGCCAGCTTGCGAGGTACTTTTCCTGCTCGGGTGTGAGCTTGTCGATTCCCACGCCCATGGTTTCCAGCTTCAGCTCCGCGACCCACTCGTCAACTTCGCGCGGCAGGTTGTGGACCTTGTTGCCAAGCTCCTTCTGGTTCTTCACGGCGTACTCGCTGGCGAGCGCCTGTACCGCAAAACTCATGTCCATCACGTTGGCCGGGTGGCCTTCGGCGGCGGACAGGTTGACCAGGCGACCTTCTGCGAGTGTGAAGATGGTGTTGCCGCTTGGCAGCTTCCACTTGTCCACGAACGGCTTCGGCGTGCCAACGTGCTCCGCGGCCTGCTTGAGTCCGGCGAGGTTCAGTTCATTGTCGAAGTGTCCGCTGTTGCATGAGATCGCGCCTTCCTTCATGGCCTTGAAGTGCTCGACGTCGATCACGTGTTTGTTTCCAGTCAGCGTGCAGAAGATGTCGCCGATCTTGGCGGCCTCGGCCATCGGCATGACTTCGAAGCCGTCCATCACCGCCTCAAGTGCTTTGACCGGGTCGATCTCGGTCACGATTACGCGAGCGCCCATGCCGCGTGAGCGCATGGCAAAGCCGCGTCCGCACCAACCGTAGCCGATGGTGACAACGACGCGCCCGGCAAACAGGCGGTTGGTAGCGCGGATGATTCCGTCCACAGTGCTCTGGCCGGTACCGTAGCGGTTGTCAAACAGGTGCTTGCAGTCGGCGTCATTCACGGCGATCACCGGGAACTTCAGGACGCCTTCTTTTTCCATGGCGCGCAGGCGGATGATGCCGGTGGTGGTTTCCTCCATGGAGGCCACGACGTGCTCACTCAGTTCTTTGCGCTTGGTCAGGATCTGGGTGACCAAGTCAGCGCCGTCGTCCATGGTGACGTTCGGCTTTGAATCAAGCACGCTGTTCATGTGCTTGTAGTAGGTCTCGTTGTCTTCGCCCTTGATGGCGAACGTTTCGATGCCGTACTCGTGGGTCAGCGCAGCAGCGACGTCGTCCTGGGTGCTGAGCGGGTTTGACGCACAAAGGAACACTTCCGCGCCGCCGGCCTTCAGCGTACGCACGAGGTTCGCGGTTTCCGTCGTAACGTGCAGGCAGCAGCCCATACGGATGCCCTTCAGCGGCTGCTCTTTCGTGAACTTTTCTTTCACAGCACGCAGCACGGGCATGTCGGCCTCGGCCCATTCAATGCGGCTTATGCCTTTCTCTTTCAGCCCTGCGTCTTTGATGTCGCCCTTCGCTTGCGTAGTCGTCATTTCATCCTTTCGAGAGTCATTTCAGGCGCCCTTAACAAGGACGGCATAGCGGGCTTATAACCAATCACGGCGTCAGCGACTATCCGCAGTACAGCCTTTGTTAACTGGGCTGATCGGGTGGCGGCTGCGGCTGTGCGGCAGCCGGCGGAGTTGCACCCGGCGGCGGACCCATCAGCCCCATCGACGGGTCGAAACCCGGAATCGCCCCGGCCGTCTCCTCGCCCACATGGTCCATGTAGTCTTTGACCTTCGGACGCGTCATTGAGAACAGCAGGATGCCGTTAATGATCATGATGCCCATGATCGTCAGGACGACCGCGCCATAGCCTGCGCCCCTCATCAACGGCTGCATGCCCTCGATCATCTGCGTAACTTCACGCTCTCGTCGTTCCTTCTCGACTTTGTTCTTGGACGGGTTGGTCTTTTCCTGTTGAGCCAACGCATCCTTGATCTGGATGTTCTGAAGCTTCGCCACCATTTCGGTGCTTTGTGCAACCGCCGTCATGGATTCGTAGCCGTAGATCGGCAAAGCCAGCAGCACAATCAATGCACGGGCGACGGACATCTTGCGACCGCTTGCTTTCGGCCTGATCACCAGCAGGTACCCGGCGACGACAGAGACGCAGGCAATTACAACTTCCAGGGCCGAATTCAGCCAGAAAGTCCAGCGAGTCATCGCGGAATCGGTGACAGTCTGCGCCACCCGATCGAGTTCCGCCTTGGCCTCCGGCGTCATATTGAACGAGAACGAGGACGCCGTCATGCCGCCGCCCATAAGCGTGGCGACGTTCATGATCAGCGTGATCAGACCCAGTCCGCCCAGAATCAGCAGGATGATCCCCCACACTTTCGGGGCCGTGCTGCCTTCGCGTCGTGGCATGCGGGGCGCAAATTGCGGCGGTGCATTCTGTGTGCCGTACGGCTGCTGGGGATTTGCCGGCGGTTGTGGGTTGGGTTGTGGTCCTGCCATGGGAAGACTCCGGTTGGGAAGTCTGAGATTATCGCCTGACCCTGATGCGTCCATTACAGGATTGGCAATGGATTGTATACAAGCTATAGAGTGTCAGTTACAGTTTGTCATGGACAGTCGCTTCGTGGACAATCCATTACAGAGGAGCCATGGTCGACGCGGATCATCAAACGTACTATGACGGTCTCTCGGAAGAGGCGAAAATGCTTCTTGTTCTGCGGGACGAGCTTTACATGGGCTCGTGGGACAAGATGGTTGAAGACTTAAGGAACCGCCTGAAGGGGCGCCCTTACATCTTCAAACTCGTAAACCGTATCGAGGAGGATCTCGAGCGGATTGAGACACTTCGCAGCTACGAGGGTAAGCACAAGATCAATCTTCGCGACCATGATAAAGGAGAAGCCTCGTGAAGTTTTCGACACGTGGTATGACGTGTCTCCCCCCCGCACTCATTACACTGCTAGTAATTACTGCTTCCTGTTCGGCCCCGCAGGCTCGCCCTGCAGACCGAAATCCATTGGCACCGGACCCGATGAGCCGGCAGCCGGTCTCGTACTATGAAGCCCAGCTTGCGGAACTGCCGCTGCGCATCAAGTCGTATGACCTGACCGGCAACCAGCGACGCAACCCTGTCGTGATTCGTGAGATGCACATCGTTCATGACGACGTGCGCGACGAAATTCTGGTCATCGATTCTGATCGCGACCAGAACCACATGTGGTCGATCGACGCCTATGATTTCACGCTGCACTGGAAGACGCTGATCGATCAACGGGTTGATTTCGATCCGTTGCCGAGCCGAAACTACATCCACCTGATGAACAGCAACGGCCAGTACCAGGGATATGACCGCCTCTCGGCGCCGCGCGAAGGCGAAACCCGCCTTGTCAGCAAGGGGCGTTTCGAGGGCGATGTCTTCCCCAGTGCGCCGCCGGCCAGCAACGACACGCACGTATTCGTCGCTGCGACCAACAGCAATTCGATGCGCGGGCTGACGATGATCCTGAATGCTCGTGGTGAAGGCGCCGAAACATGGACCTTCCCAAGCGTGTCGGACGGCGTGACGGAACAGTTCATGCAGGTGTCAATGAAGGCGGCCGCTGACCGTGAAACTGTCGCGTTCGTCAACAACAACCACCACCTGTACATGGTAGACGCCCAAAGCGGTGAGTTCCGGGCCAACCCGGACCTCGGTGGTCACTCACGTACGCCGCCGGTTATCAAAGATGATCTGGTGTTCGTCGGCAGCGATTTCGGGCAGTTGTTCGCCTGGCAGAAGTCGGGCGAATCGGCCTGGGTCGTGACGACTGACGGTCTTCCGTACGGCGAAGTGTTTGTCGAAGACCGCTGGGTGTTCGTCCATACGCTTGAGCTGTATGACGAAGTTGTGGCCACGGAAGACGGCAAAAGCACCTACAAGCGTGCAGCAACCCGCCCCGGTCAGTTCCTGGCCTTCCGCTACGAAGTGGTCGACATCGAAAATGATCGTCCGATCTACAACGTAATCGACGGCGACCCGAGCACCCCGTGGAAGGTTGACCCGATCTGGTCATTGCCGGACGAAGGCCAGCAGATGCTGATGGTCCACAACGACCGCGCCTACGTGCTGTATGAAGACAACGAAGAGTTCTTGAACGAGCGTGAGAAGGCCAAGCTGCGTGATCAGGGGCGTATCGTCCGCAAGTCGGATGAACTTCGCACCGTCAGCCGTGAGCTTCGGGTACTGGACCTCAAGAACGGTAACCTGCTGCGTCCTGAGTGGAACCTGAACCTGATGGACTTCGCCTTCGTGCGCGGCAGCATGGAAGAGCGAGACCGCTCAATCTATCTGGGCACCAAAGACGGCTACATCTTCAAACTGTACGGCGACAGCAAAAGCAGCGCCGGCGGGAAGTAAAAACAGCCAGCGAATCAGAAGGGGTCGGCATTCGTGCCGACCCCTTCGTTTTAATCTGTGCATCACTACAGGCAGAAATACCCCTACCAGGAGCTAACCGTGTCGATACGTGATAAAGGCGGCATCAAGACTCGTGCACTGGCCGAGTTCAACGTTCGGTGGGATGAATACAGCACCGGCATCAAGCTTGTGTCGCAGGTGATTAAGGCGCAGATTCGCCATGGCACCGGCGACCTGAACGCTGAGTTGAGCAAGGCCTTCAGGAAGCTAGGCAAGGACGTCATCGAGTGCATCGTGGATGAGCTGTAGATATAAGGGGGTCAGCCCCTCTCCCCGATTAGCTACTTAGCTACGTTTTTGACGCAGCCAGAAGCCGCCGACGACACAAATCGACGCCAGCAGTGCGGGTAGCCAGGTGTAGTCATCCGGGCTTGAAGTCGATTCGACGAAACGTCGTGGCTGCCATGCGCCAAGGCTTGTGAAGACCCGGATGCCGCTCTCCGCTGCGAGTTCAAAGAACGGCGCATCGTCGCCGGTGTAACGCAACTCCGGCGTGACCAGGTCAGGAAGTGGAATCCGCTGCAGCAGTCTCTGATTGTCGTACACCCGCAGTTCGGCGCCGGTCGTAGGCGAATCCAGCAGCCATCGTCCCGTGGAGACTCGTCGCGCTATCTGGTCAGTGTCAGTAGTCAGATCGGCGTCAGGCGGCGCGCCATTGCCGGTCCAGACAAGCTCAAACTGCCCGTCCTTCAGTGGGTTTAATACGAGGTTTGTCTGCCCGGCGGACTCTAGCATGAACTGAAGTGCGTCCCCCACCTGTCGCTGGAATCCCGCGTCTCTCCACACAGGGCCCATGGCAATGTCGCCCCAGGAATCCGTGCACAGGCAACTCGTGCGCCCGATCAACTGGCGGGTTGCAAGTAACGGGTATTCTGATGGCGTGCTGTCCTGGGTAACCGCCTTCAGCAGTATTTCTGTACCAGGCCCCGACCGTGGCGCGGTCCGCACTAACTTTGGCAAGTCCGTGTTTACACCGCTGACGCTCAGCGGCTCGTTCAGGATCCACTCGATGTCCTGCCCTGCCAGCGCGTGTTCCAGCGTCTCAAGCAGCCCGTCAAACCCGGCGTTACCGACTGACCATAGATGGGCATCAGGCTTACTTGAGTGTTTGGTGATCCAGTCAATCCAAGCCCTGTCACCTGGAGCAGTCAGCACGAAATCGAACCGCAGGTTCTTCGACGCCGCCTGTTGCGCGATTCCTTCAAAGGCCGCTTGTCCCGCGTTCTCGACGTCATCACCGTCGGTAATCATCAGGATGCCGTTGTGCTCGCCGCTGCTGAACCCCGTCAGACTTTGCTGAAGCGCCGAGCCGATGTGCGTCGAGCCGCGTGCATCCAGCCCGTTGATTGCTTCCAGCAAACGCGGATCACGTGCAGGGTAGAATTTTATGTCGCCGCGAATGCCTTCACGGAAGGCAACTACGGCAACGCGGTCATTCTCACCCGCTGCTTCGACAACCCTAAGCGCGCCTTCTTTCAACCGGGCGAGTTTGCTGCCACCGCCGGGAAGTGAGTCATTCATGCTCGAACTGACGTCCAGCAGCAGAAGAAGCTGCCTTGGCGGTGAGTCATCAGGGCGGAACTTCACCGGCATCAAAGGCTCAAGCAGCGTGCCGCGGTAACCGCCGGGACCGAAGGCACCGTCCGTCCCGACCATCATCAGGTTCCCGCCCCCGGACACCCAGTCAGCCAATGTCTTCAACTGTTCCGCCGTTGCGCCGCTTTGCGCTAGAGACAGGTTGTTGATGATAACCAGCCCCACGCCTTCCAACTCGTCTGCCAGCAACGGCAGGCTCTTGGTTAATGAAACGCGTTCAGGCGAAACGCTGCGCAGCGTACTCAGTAGCGCATCCTCGTTCTCGCCGACACCCGGGCTGCAGTAGATGATTTGCTGACTGTCGCCGATCAGGATGCTGGTGGCAGCCTCATCGTTTCGGGGTTCCCGGTCGTTCTTTACATCAACAGTCAAGCGGACACGCACCAGCCCGTCCGCGTAGACAGGTAGCACGTGCGTCACAATGAAAGGCACGCCTGCTCGAAGCTTCACAGTCGAGTTAGCGACTTCAGCGTTTCCGTCATACAGGTGCCAAACCGCTTCAACTTCGGTGTCGCAACGAATGATCCCCCTGATGAAAGCGGTCGAGCCATTCACAACAGAAGTCGGCGCGGACAGTAAAACCACTGCCGCATCGGGGTTTACCGGGCTTGGCGCGCGAAGAAGAACCAGCCGTCGTGGGTCAACATCGGCATACAGATCTTCGAGGGGCCCCTGGCCATCGGTGACGACGATGATCTCTCCATTGATGTCGGGTACAGTCGTCAAATCGCCGAGACTGCGATAACGCGTGTCCAAACCGTGGACGCTCCCTTGTGGGCGAAGCGCATCGGAAAGCTCGAAGCCCACAAACATGTGATTGGGCGGCAATTCTGTGTTGCCCAGCAAGTTCTCAATGAACTGATCTAGCTCCGGGCGCCGCGATTCCATTGAACCGCTAACATCCAGCACGACCGCGTGCTTGACCAACGGTTGAGTCAGGCCGACATGCGGTCGCGCACCGCCTAAAAAGAAGAGGGCCGCCCCCATCGTGAATAGAAAAGGCGTTGCCTTTCTCCGCCAGAACAGCAGCACTACACCGCCGGCCGCTGTTGCGACTGACAGAAGCACTAGCCACGGCTGAAGAAAGGTTAGCTCCATTGACTAAAGCGTCCGTGTGCCTGAGGCCGATAAAGAACATGGGTGCCGCAAGTTCGGCACGACTTTTGGATGCCGCAGACCACCCAGGAGGCAAGCATGATCCGAGCCAACACTATTATGCCGCTATTGTCAGTACTCGGCACGCTATTGATTCTGACATCGTGTGCCCAGCCTGCCCGCGAAAAGAACCAGAGCGAACTGCTTACGCCAATACCGGTTTACGGGGCCGCGCCGTTGATTCGCGTGAAGCTGGCCACACCAACGGAGAAATCCAGCGTGACCGTAGACGCGGGCAAAGCGACGCTCACCATCGACGGCAAGCGGATTGATTTGGACGGCCCCATAACGGTCAGCCAGCAGTCCGGGCGTGTGAGTGCCGGCGCCCACGGTACAGGCACAAGCGTTGAGATCGTCCCGACTGAGCGCCCGGAGCACTTCGATGTCGATGGTCGCATCTATCGTGGAAAGCTCCGACTGGTCGCCACGAACACCGGATGGGAAGCCATCAACGTCGTTGATCTTGAACAGTACGTGGCGGGCGTTGTGGGCTGGGAGATGATCGCCGGGTGGCCGGTAGAAGCTTTGAAGGCGCAAGCCATTGCCTCTCGCACTTACGCTCTCTTTGAAATGGAACACTCACGCGGCAGCGGTCGCAATTGGGACGTCGATGATACGACTCGCTACCAGGTCTACGGTGGTGTCGGACCCGCAGACAACCCGAAGCAATGGCGCGAAACGGCGAACGTTCTCGCCGCCCGTGAAGGGACAGCCGGAGAAGTCCTTACGTTCCACGGCCAGGGATTCCGCGCATTCTTTCACAGCACCAGCGGCGGTCACACAGCCAATCCGAGCGTCGCACTTGGCATCGATGAAGACATTCAACCCCTTAGCGGCGTCGATCTCGGTGACTACGACAAGGATAGCCCCAAAGCCGAATGGGAAATCCGCATGCCTGCATCGGAAGTCAAGGCACGCCTTATCGAAAACAACATTTCACCGAATGACCTGATGCGCATCGAGGGTGATAAGGTCGCCGATAGCGGGCACGCGATCACCGTAAAAATCTACAACCGCAACGGGCACCACCGTGTGATTGATGCGATAACGCTGCGGAAGACTCTCGGGCTCTACAGCACGAACTTCAAGGCAGAGAAGATCGGACTGGACTGGGTTTTCACCGGACGCGGCTATGGCCACGGTTGTGGCATGTGCCAGTGGAGCGCAAGAGGAATGGCCAAGGATGGCTGGGAGGCCGGCAAGATTCTCGAAACCATGTACCCCGGCGCAGAGATCAAGCGCATTTACTAACGCTGGTGAAGCGAACAACGCAGCGGGACATCTGTCCCGCTGCGTTTGATTTGGGGCCGCTACTCTTCTTCGCCAACAATGCCGGGACGCTGAGAAGCAAGTCGCTTCAACTCAATGACCCGTGTCTTGCCGGTGGTGTCACTCGGTAGTCCGGGCGCAAACATGATCGTTGTCGGTCGCTTTGACTCTGTCAGTCGCTTCTCAAGGAAGCTGCGCAGTTCACGACGTTTGTCTTCCAACTGTGTCGTGTCTTTGGGCAGGCGTCCTTCGTCTGTTCCGCCGGGGAATGTGCCCTTGCGCATCACTACGTACGTTGTGACGACAGACTTGCCCGGCGAGTCATCGATACCCACTGTGGCGGCCTGTTCAACGTCGTCATGTTCAAACAGTCGTTCATCTACTTCGCGCGGCATGAAGCGCTGCCCGTTGCGGCTAATCTCCAGCCCCTTCAGGCCTTGGACGTAGAAGAAGCCTTCATGGTCCTGGTAACCGATGTCGCCTGTGTGGAACCAGCCGCCAGCGAATGCCTGCGGGTTGATCTTCGGTCGGTGGAAGTACTCCTTGAGTACGTTCTCACCCCAGACACAAATCTCGCCCGGCTCGTTTACTTCGGCGGTTGGGAAAACGGCGGGGTTCATCCGTGAGAGGCTTGTCGGCTGCCAGTCGTCAGTCAATGGGCGCGCCGCCGAGTCGTTGCTCTGAATCGCCGCCTTGTTACCAACGGCAACCCCCACAGAGCCAATTTTGCGGCTGCCGTTGCCCGGGTTCAGCATCGCGAAACAGGTCGTTTCCGCCATGCTGTAGCCTTCAATCACAGGTACCAGGAAGGTCTGCTCAAACTGCTTTTGTACTGCCGTCGGCAAAGGCGCTGCACCGCATAGCACGCGCTCAAGACTGCCTATGGAGTGGGCACGCGCCAATCCGCGGTCGCGGGCATCTGCATCGTCCCGTTGCCCGAGTGCGCCCGGACTTTCGTTCGGAGAAGGCCAAACGGCTGAGCTAACCGTCTTTGCCGATGACGCCTCAGCCAGTTCGCGATTCGTGAGAATCCCCAACATGCTTGGTACGGCCGATAGCGTGGTTACGTGATAGCGCTCAACTGCACGCCACACGCGCGACACACTGAACTCACGTGAGAGCACAACACTGCCGCCGATTTGCAACGGCGTAAACAGCGTGACGACCTGCGCGTTCGCGTGAAACAGTGGCAGAACACTCATGAAGCGCTGGTTGTGATCGAGGTTCAGCCAGATCGCCAACCATCGGGCGGACGTCATGAATTGCCTGTGCTGCAGGATCGCGCCACGCGGCTGGTCAAGGTGGTGGCCGGTGTAAACGATCTGGGCTTCGTCCCACCACCCGATATCGCTGGTCTTCAGGTGGTCGCCGGCGGCGGCCGAGAGGCAACCGGCGAAATCCAGCAGGCGGAAGTCGTGCCTTGGCTCAGCCGGTTTGTTGACGTGGCTGGGCTCAATATCAACGCCGGTCATTGAGGATGACTGCCCGGCGACAAGTACGTTCTCAAGCCCGGGTAGCCCGGACAACAGCGGCGAGATTCGCTCCCACGAATCCGCGCTCGTGATGACCGTGTTCGCGCCGCAGTCTTCGAGCAAGAAGCGAAGCTGCTCATCTCCGAGTTCAAGGTTCATCGGGACGGCGATAAACCCGCCCTTCATCACGCCCAGAAATGCGAAGACGAAGTCTGGCGAATTCTCAAGTAACAGGGCTACGCGCGCGCCCTTCAGCGACCCGAGCTCGTGCAGTACGTTGGCGACTTTCGTTGTTTGCTGATTCAGCGCGTTGAAGCTGTACTCTCGCCCGTCGTCTTCGAACACTAGAAACGTTCTGTCGCCGTGTTTTTCGGCCTGGCCCTGAATTAGATCACGCAGGTTCTCGTACGGGCTGAAGCGCCGTAGTGGCTCGGTAAAGCGAGCCCGCACTCGCAGCTTGTCGGTCGTGGTTCGATGCATCTTCCGTACGTAACCCGGCGCGGTTGGGGTCTGGGACGCAAGCGGCTTTGCTTTCTGGGTTGCCTTCGCCTGTGGCTTCTTACGGACGGAAGTCTTTGTCGACTTTGCTGGCGTCGACTTTTTAGCCGCCGCCTTTTTTGTGTTGGGCTTCTTCTGAGCGGTCTTCTTGACCGGCTTTTTGGTCTGCGCTTTTGACGCCTTCTTTGTTTTTCCGCTGACTACTTTCTTCACGGGTTTTTTCGTGGGCTTCTTTGCTGGTTTCTTAGCACCCGGTATTGGTTTGGGCTTCGCACCGGTCTTCTTGGGCGCTTTTGCCTTGGGTTTTGGCGTGCCTGCGCGCTTCGTGGAAGTCGACTTCGACGTCGATTTACGGACAGGCTTCTTGGCCGACTTGCTCTTGGCTGGCTTTTTGTTTGTGCGTGCCATTGGCGTTCCTGAAGGGAAGCGCCGTCAGATTATCGAAGCGTCAGTGTTGTACAAGCGCCTTCGGGGGTGTGTCGGAAACCTAGGTCCATATTCCCACAGCATATGTGGATAACTTGTCAGTATTGGTCCCGCCAGGAGCATTAGTTCAAAAAGTACAAAGGTGTTGCAAAGGGGCCTGTCTGTAGCTCATTGCGTTGGTGACGCGAATCCCACCGTCTAAACCACAAAATTGAAGCGGGTTAGGGTGTGTTGGTACAAAAACACATTATAAAATACGTGTTGTAAAGTGCGGTTGAACTTCACGCTTACTTCAACTACGGGCCACACCTTAAAGTTCTCAAAACATTGTGGATAAGTCGGTGGGAAACACTCACATCGCCGCAAAATGCGGGCGTGATGCGACTCAAGAACTTTTTTTAGGAATCTAGCTACCCAGCGTCTCTTTCAACGCAGCCGTCAACGCCGGAACCACATCTTCGACCATACCGACGATGCCATAGTCGGCCACTTTGAAGATCGGCGCGTTGTCATCCTTGTTGATTGCGACGATGACTTTGCTGCCGCTCATGCCGGCCAGGTGCTGAATGGCGCCGCTGATTCCGCAGGCAATGTACAGTTTCGGGCTGACGGTTTTGCCTGTCTGCCCGACCTGTTCGCCGTGCGGGCGCCAGCCTGCATCTACGACTGCGCGGGAAGCGCCAGTCGCTGCGCCAAGTACTTCTGCCAGCTGCTGAAGGTTGTCCCAGTTGGCCTTGCCTTCGCCGTTCGGGTCCTTGAGACCGCGCCCGCCACTGACGACAATCTCGGCTTCCGCGACATCCAGCTTCCCCTTCACGCCGGCCAGAATCTCCTGCACTACGGCCTTCAGGTCACCGGGGCCGAATGAAACGCTTACGCTCTCGGCTGTGACGGTGTTGTCGGAGCTGACTTCTCCAAAGACGTTTGGACGAAGCGTCGCCCAAAGCTGTCCGGGTGCACTGACCGTCGCAACAGCCTTGCCTGCATACACCGGGCGCTCGGCCATCGGCTTGCCGCCATCAGCCTTAAGTTCCGTGCAATCCGCTGCCAGCCCGCACTTGGCCTTGGCAGCGGCGCGTGCCACGAAGTCTTTACCGGCCGGGGTGGCGCTGGCCAACACTGCCGCCGCACCCGTAGCCTCAGCCTGCTGCGCGAGGATGTTCGCAAAACCATCGGGGCTGTAATTGCCCACAGCATCGCCACCGGCCACGAGAACCCTGGAAGCGCCGTTCTTGCCCAGGTTGGCCGCTTCGGCGTCTGCGCCGGCAGCGATAACGAGAGCAATCGCGCTGCCGCCCAGTTGCGAGGCGAGATTGTGCCCGGCACCCAAAGCCTGCAAACCGGGCTTGGTTGCCTTGCCATCAGAGAATTCAACAAACACGAGTACGTCGTTCGACATCCCAGCACCTTAGGTCTTTAGATTACTTTGGCTTCTTCACGCAGCAGTTTGACCAGATCACCGACGGCCTCAGCACCCTTGCCGACAATCTTGCCCTCAGGGCGCGGCGGAGGCGGGTTCAGTGAGACAACGGCAACGCCGTCGGCCGGTGTGTTTGCGGGCGTCTCTTCAACTTTGGTTTTCTTTGCCATCATGATGCCCTTCATGTTGGCGCTGCGCGGCTTGTTCAGGCCCTTCTGGCAGGTCACGACGGCCGGCAAACTGATGCTGTACTTCTCTCGGTTGCCGCCCGCTGCCAGACGCTCAACCGTTGCTTTGCCGTCTGCGACTTCCAGCGCGACGGCTACGCTGACGCTGGGCACATCCAGAATCTCAGCGACCATCTGGCCTGTTGCGCTTGATTGGTTGTCAACTGAGTTCCAGCCGAACAGCACGATGTCGTGCGGCAATTCTTTGATCTTCGCACCAAGTACCTGCGCGATTGCCCATGAGTCATGCTGGCCGTCGTCGACCAGAAGGTGCGCGGCGTCGCAGCCCATGGCGATTGCCGTGCGAATCTCCTTCGTGGCGGCCGACGGACCAACGCTGAGCACGGTAACCTGGCCACCGTGCGCTTCCTTCAGAGCGATCGCGGCTTCAATCGCGAACTTGTCGTATTCACTAATGTCGTAATTCACTCCGGCCGGGTCGTAGGTTTTGCCGTCAGCGCCGGGTTTGATGCGCGCATCTGTGGTCGGTGCGCGGCGGATGCAAACGATGATATCCATGTGTTTCTCGCGGTCTGGTTCAGGCTGCTTTCTGTGCCGCCTGAACGTCCTATGATGCGAAGGTCCGGAGCATATTCGCCTGCGACAAAACGGCAAGGACAATGTGAATGACGGAAGTACAGCCAACATTGACGCCCGAAGAGGGGCGTGAAGCCCTAGTCTTGGCGCGCCAGAGTCTTGAGCGTTGGGTGCGCACGGGTGAACGACTCACACATACGGGGCCCTGGAGTGGCGGGTTGGCAACGCCGTGCGGGGCGTTCGTGACCATCCACACCGCTGATGGCGCGTTGCGCGGTTGCATCGGGCACATGATTGGCGAAGGACCGTTGGGCGATCTGATTATCGAGCTTGGTGTTTCTGCAGGCACAAAGGACCCGCGGTTTCGCCCGGTGACCGCTGGCGAATTGCCCGGGCTTAGTTACGAGATCAGCGTGCTGTCCCCGATGCAGCGTACCTTGGCTGAGGATGTGCGCCCCGGTGTTCACGGGTTGTTGATTCGCAAGGGACAGTACTCGGGCGTCTTGCTGCCGCAGGTCGCCACCGAATGGGGCTGGGACCGCGAACAATTCCTCGGCGAGACGTGCCGCAAAGCCGGGTTGCCGAAGGACGCATGGCGAGAAGATGAGACGCAGATCTTGACGTTCACGGCACAGGTCTTCAGCGAGTAGCCTTACTCAATGTTCTCGCGCTCTTCGCGTTCGACCTTCTTGATCAGGCTGACAATGACAATCGTGGCGATGATGCCGAACACCACCGCCACGATCAGAAAGATAATGATGTAAGGAGGCATGCCCTGCTTGTAACGAAAGCAGCTGCTCTCCGATAGCGCTACTTGGGCTGCTGAACATCCAGCGCTGCGATCACCTTGCTTACACGATCAACTTCGTCTCCCGGTCCGCTCAGGACAATCGAATCCGTCCCGGCATCGATACCCACACTGACCAGCTTGCCCGCTGCAATGGAAACAACCGTGAGCAGCTCTTCGGCTTTACGATTTTTCAGCTTTACGACATGGCTTTCATTGCCGGACGGCGCATCGAGTTGTTCGACGATTTTGACGATCTCCAGCACGTTGAAGGCGTAATCGCAGATGATGATTGACTGCGCACTCCCCCTGCCAGAAACAGGGTTGACCATCCCGCCCTGGCGCGTGGTGAGGTTCTGAAGCGCTCCCCTGACAGCGTTGGCGTCGGCGTTTATCAGATTAATGACAACACGCACGGGGCGCAGCGGTGGCAGAGAAGCAAGCTCATCGACCGTCACTACATCAGCGACCGTGCAAGCCTCCGCCAAGGGTACGATTGTGTCGAAGTCGCCCGTGCTGACGATGGTCAGTCGGAATTCCGCCAACGTTGCCCGAAGTGCGTCTTCCATGTCCGGTGAGAAGCCATCCCGCGGCGCAGTAAAACTGACATCACCGCTGAGCTTACGCGGATCGTAAATCACCGTTCGGCCCTTGTACTCTGAGTACAGCTGGATGATCTCGCTAAGCGGCACGTCTTCGACGACGCCGCGCAATACAATACCCTCGCCATCTTCACTCTTGCCGATCTTGTCCGGATTTTCTGGCTTAGCCTTCTGGGCAGATGGCACGGACAAGCAAAGTACGGACAATACAGCTGCGACCAGCGCAAAACGAACCACGGTCTGCATGGGTAGCCTCCGTTCGAGGTTAGAGAGAGGAGGCAAAGCGAGTGCCTTGCCAAGTGCTGAAGATGTAACGAGGTGGTCGCCCCAAAGTTGGGAATCAGGAAACCAGCGGGCCAGATCCCAGGATATCCACGGCCAGCATCACGTCCGCGTGCACCTTCTTACGTGTCTCGACGGTGTAGTTGCGCAGCACGTAGGCCGGGTGGTAGGTGCAGATGATCTTGCGCCCGTTGACTTCGTGTACCTCGCCACGCAGCTTGCCGATCGCGATCTTCTTGCCTGTCATCCACTGCGCGGGGAACAGCCCCACGGCGAGAATCACCTTCGGGTTGATGATTTCGATCTGCCGCTCAAGGTAGCTGCGGCAGGCTTCGATTTCTTCGGGCTCGGGGTTGCGATTATGCGGCGGGCGGCATTTCACGACATTCGCGATGTAAACGTGCTCGCGTTTGTACTTCATGCCCTTTTCAATGATGTCGGTCAGCAGCTTGCCTGAACGCCCGACAAACGGCAGCCCCTTGACGTCTTCATCACCACCCGGCGCTTCACCGAGAACCATCAGCGGCGAGCGTGGATCACCGGTCCCGAACACCGTCTGTGTACGGGTTTCACACAACTTGCAGTTCGCGCAAACGCGTACGGCCTCCGCTACCGGTTGAAGCTCGTTAGACTTCTTGCTGTCGAAGGCTTTGAGTTCTTGCAGCGCCACGGACGGTACGATCACAGGCTTGAAGCCGGCCTGCGTGGGTTTGGACTTCGGTGCAGCGGCTGGACGCTTCGCAGGTGTCGTTTTTCGTGCGCTTGGTGTCGAGTCTTTCTTCGGTTTCGCAGCCATGGCCGCCTTCGTGTTGATGCCGAGCTCGCGCACACCGCCCGACGCCAGCAACTCAACGTGCCCACGAAGCTGTCGCGCTAACTCGGAACGGGAGATTGCCATGCCGCAAGTCTATCCGCGCCACGGGACATGCAAGGCTGTGGAAAGAACTGCCTGAACTGCAACCACGAAGGACCACCAAGAACCACGAAGCAACTGAAACACGCGTATTTCTTAGTGCTACTTCGTGGCCCTTCGTGGTTACACGCAGTTGCGATTCACACAATGATCTTGCCGCCGGTTTCTTTGAGTGTGCTTTCCAAAGCCTCGGTGACAGCAGCAATGATGTCTGCTTCCGCGTCTACAATCGGTCGCCCGTACACCTGGCAACCCGCCGCGCGCAGGTGTCCCCCACCGCGGAATTTTGCCGCGATGTCATTCACGGGCATTTGGCCTTCGCTGCGCAGGCTGACCTTCACATGCTCCGGCGTCATCTCGCGGAACATTATGCAGACCATGCCACCCTTGAGCGACTTCGGGATGATGATCATTTCGTTCGCCTCGGACTCGGTGCAGCCCGTCGCGTCCAGCATCTGTTGAGAAACACGTGCGATCACCAGCTTGCCGTCCAGTCGCGTTTCGATGCTCTGCGCGACCATCGCTTCCAGCTTGAGACGTTGCGGTGTCTTCGCGCGGTAGATCTGTCCGGCCAGTACTGCCACATCAAGCCCGAACTGCTCAATCAGGTCCGCCACGATGCGAAAACTCTCCGGCGTACTGTTGCTGAAACTGAAGCGCCCGGTGTCTGTGACGATGGCCGTGAAAAGGCATTCGGCCGCCGTTTGCGTAAGCGGAATACCGGCCTGCTTCAGCACGTGATAGACGACTTCGCCGCTGCTGCTGGCATCGGGAATCACAACGGCCGCGTCGCCGAAGCCGGGGTTGTCGATGTGATGATCGAGGTTGATGATTGTGGTGCCGGGCGCCAGACGCTCGAGAATTGCGCGGGCGCGGGACTCTGCGCCGCAATCGACGATTACTGCCGTGTCGTACCCATCCAGTGTGTCGGGCAGATCGGTTAGCGGTGTAAGCGTCGTTGCCCCATCGAGGAACTGATACTTCCCCAACCCAACGTCCTGTGTGACGGCGAGGCAATCGCGACCAGCGTGAGTCAGTGAGTGATACAGCGCGTACAGACTGCCGATGGCGTCGCCGTCCATCATCGGGTGACCGCCGATCACGAAACGCTTGCCGGCCTTCAGCAGTTCCGCGGCGTGTGTGTAATCTCTGAATCCTGTGTCGATCAATTCATCCTGCCAGTTGCCCCTGCTGCTTACGCTTTGTGCTCAGATTTTGGTCGTTGCACTTCGTTTCGCAGGGTGCCCAACCCTGTGATCTCGCACTCACACACGTCGCCGTCCCTGAGGTTGTATACGCCTTCAGGCGTGCCCGTGGCTATAACGTCGCCGGGCTCCAGTGTCATCCAGCGTGACATCTCGGCAATGATCTTGTGCACTGGGTGTACCATATCGCTTGTCGTGGCGTTCTGGCGGTCTTCACCGTTAACGCGGCAGATTATGTTCAACGCCTGCGGGTCCGGCACGTAACGCGCTGGCACAAAGTATGGGCCCATCGGCGTAAACGTGTCGAAGTTTTTGCAACGCAGCCAAGGGTGTTTGTTCTCGCGGTCGTCTTTCTGAATGCGACGGGCGCTCATGTCATTGATGATCGTATAGCCTGCCACCAGCCCCAACGCGCCCTCTGCAAGCACTTCTTTCGCCCGCTGCCCCATCACGACACCGAGTTCGACCTCATGGTCAACCCGTCCGTCAACCCAGCTCGGGATGCGAATCGGTGTGTTATGCCCCGTCAATGAACTGGCGATCTTGCCGAACCAGACTGGCGCGGGCGGTGCCTCGTTGCCGAATTCGGCCGCGTGCTTGCGGTAGTTCTGGACCATCGCAAGGATCTTGCCTGGGCGCGGAATCGGCGGCAGCCAACTGAATTGCCCCGGCATTTCCTCAAGAAGCAGTGACTGGTCTTCAATGCTGCCTATCAGCGCGTCCAGTTCGTCCGCCCAGAGGAAGTCCGCGATCAACCGCTTGCTGAAATCACGCACAGCCCCGCGCGTGATGTCGTGCTGCACGCCTTCGCGCTCGACACCCAGACGCGGCTCGCCGTCAGTTTCAAATGCAAAGAAGCGCATCATCTCAGTTCCTGTTCACGAAACGGAAGGGGTCAGACCCTGTTTTCGCCCGTGCCGCAATCGATTACATGTCAACGCACACAGCGAAAACAGGGTCTGACCCCCTCCCACCATTCACTTGCGTACATCCTCAAAACGTTTCGTGACGTGTAGGACTTCGCGGCGCAAGCTGGCGTCAACCAGTTCAATGATCGCTTCCGCCACCTGCCTCTTGCTGCTTGGCGGTACTTCCTTCACTACGCCACGCTTGTTCAGAATCCAGACGTGTTCACGTGCTTCACCAAAATGGCCGGGACCGTTGACGACCATCAGGTCGCAGCGTTTGGCTTCCATCTTCTTGCGCCCGTTCTTGAGCGCGCTGGTAGCTTCCAGACTGAAACCGACGATCACCTGGTCTTTCCGGCGCTTGCGTGTCACGGTCTTGAGCACGTCGGCGTTCTTGACCAAGTCCAGCGTCTTCGTTTTCGGGCCTTTCTTGATCTTGCCCTCAACACGAACCGCCGGGCGATAGTCGCTGACGGCCGCTGCGGCAATCAAAACACCGCAATCGTCGAACCGCTCCTTCACCGCTTTCAGCATGTCCGAGGCGCTGACCACCGGCACCCAGTGAATGCCGGGCGGCGGCGACAGGTGCGTCGGCCCGATCACAAGGGTTACGATTGCGCCCTTTGCGCGTGCGGATTCGGCAAGCTCCACACCCATGCGACCGGTGCTTGGGTTGCCCAGGAAGCGCACGTCATCAAGATACTCGTGGGTTGGCCCGGCCGTAATCAGGACCTCAACGCCGTCTAGTCCGCCAGCCATTGCTTCAGCTCCTGCGCGCCCATGCCCGCTCCGAGTGCCGCCATGGTGAGGATCCGTGCCTTGTGCCCGGGAATGCCGGGTGCGAAGACGATGCCCATCTCTTTGAGCCGCGCCCCACCGCCCTCATAGCCGTAGGCCCCGCTGACGCGCCCACCCCAACAGCGCGACGTAAGCACAACCAGCAAACCGGCGTCCACAGCGCGTTTCGCAGCCTCGGCCATGGGCGGCGGCAGGTTGCCGCGTCCGAGCGCTTCTATGACCAGGCCCTTATCGCCGCGCTGGATGCAATGATCGATCAGCCCGCCTTCGTCGCCGGCGCTCGCGATGACGATGCCGACACGTGCTTCAACGGTTTCGCCGTTAATGCTTCGTCTGTCTGGTGAACGCACCCAAATCAGTTCGCGTCCATCAAAGAACCCCAGGCGGCCGACGTCAGGCGCCTGAAACGTATCCAGCGCGTCTGTGTAGGTTTTGGTGACTTCGCTTGCGGCAAAGATGGTCGAGTTCATCACCACCATGACGCCTCGATCACGAGCCTTCGGGTCAGCCGCAACGCGGCATGCTTCAAATAGATTGATCGGCCCGTCCCATGAAAGCTGGCTGCTGGTGCGCATGGCGCCGACGAACACGATCGGCTCGGGGCCCGTGTGGCGCAGGTCAAGCAAGTAGGCTGTCTCTTCCAGCGTGTCGGTGCCGTGGGTGAAAACGACAGCATCAAAGCCATCGGCAATGCTTTGCTGTGCAAGCTTGGAGCACTCGAGCATCCGCGCCGGCGTCATGTGCGGCCCGGGAAGTTGCCCGAAGTCGCGCACGTCTACTTCGCAGAAGTCCGCAAGCCCGGGTACGTCTTTGAGAAGTTCAGCACCGTTCAAGACCGGCACGGCGCCTCGCCCCGCATCGTCACGCATCGAGATCGTGCCGCCGGTGAAGATCAGTCGGATTCGCGGTTTGCTGTTACCCATGCCGTGAATGTAGATTGCCGCCGGGCACGTGAAAGAGGAATTGCCGAGTCATCGAAAGCAACCATAGGTGAACAGAAGTAAACATCGGTCTTGCCTAACAACACAATCAAGCATGTTCACCTGTGTGTACTTACGGTTGCTTTGGCAGTTGGCGTGTCGCGGCGTAGACGTACAAGGAAGCTGACCATGCACCAAGTATCTGATTTTCGATCCGACACCGTGACGCTGCCAACGCCTGAAATGCGCGAGGCCATGGCAACGGCCGAACTTGGCGACGACGTGCTGGGCACCGAGCCGACGGTCACGAAACTGGAGAAGATGACGGCTGACTTGCTCGGCAAAGAAGCCGGGCTGTTCGTGCCCAGCGGCACCATGTCGAACCAGATTGCGATGGCGCTGCACTGCCAGCCGGGGCAGGAGATCATCTGCGAATACGGCGCGCACACATACAACAACGAGTCCGGCGCGTTGGCGTACATTGCCCACGCGCAGGTGCGACCGCTGCACGGTGAATACGGAATCATGGACCCGAAGGGCGTTGAGCTGCTGGTTCGCCCCAGCAACATCCACAACCCGCGCACGGCACTCATCAGCGTCGAGAACACTCACAACGCGGCCGGTGGCACGATCATCCCCCACGAGAACATTCTGGCGTTGGCCGACGTCGCCAAGCTTCATGGGCTCAAGTATCACCTCGACGGGGCCCGTATCTGGAACGCCCACGTCGCGACCGGGCTGCCGTTGACTGAAATGTGCGCGCCGTTCGACACGATCAGCGTCTGCCTGAGCAAAGGGCTGGCGTCGCCGGTCGGCAGCGTGCTGGTGGGCAGTGCCGCCGACATTGAACGCGGGCGCTATCTGCGCAAACAACTGGGCGGCGGAATGCGCCAGTCCGGGATTCTCGCAGCCTGCGGTATCGTCAGCATCACCAAGATGATTGATCGCCTAAGCGAAGACCACGCCAACACCCGCAAACTGGCCGAGGGGCTGAAGCAGATCAAGTGCGTCGACCTGGACCTAACAACGGTACACACGAACATCGTCTACTTCAGCGTGCCCGGGCGCGAGTCGGAGTTCGACGAGTGGATGCAGCGACTGAACGACAGGAAGGTCCTGGCCATGTATCTTGGTTCGCGCTGGCGCATGGTCACCCACAACGACGTGGATGCTGAAGATGTTGACCGTGCGCTGGCGGCCTGGCAGGAGATATTGGGCTAATGCGAGATGTCGTCGATTGGATATTCGGAAACGCGTTCGCCATCATCGGCGGCGTGATCCTGTTCGTTGGGATTGCCGCCGTGATTGTCGTGGCCGGCAAACAGTCCGGGCGCGCGAACGAACGAGCTATAGAGAAGAAAGACCCGCGCGAAGGCGAGTAGTGCCGCACGCAA
>JAGQRE010000019.1:12994-39461 GCA_020425695.1 Planctomycetota bacterium | reverse complement strand
GGAGCAACGTTCGAATACCAGGGCCAATCGGTTTCATTGCTGTGGCAGTCGTAGCATGTTCGTTTTGCCAAGTCGCGCGTGGTCGCGCTGTCCCATTGTGGCTCGCCGGTTACTGGTGGGTTGCTGTGGTCCCTACCGTAGGGGACGAGCTGGATGACTGCCGCGAGTACCAATAGGCCCAGCAGCACCGGCTTCACAAAACGGCGTTTCTTTTTCTTCTCAGGCATAACGAGTACTCCCTAGGACTTCGCGGATTCCACAGCCGGCAAATCCTTTACCTATGTTAACGCAACAGCCCTGAACCGATTTCAGTCCGAGAGCCGCTGCGGCACTTTTCTTGAGTGGATAACTTGAAGCATGAAACAGTGTGATTGGTCAAATGAAACAAGCCCCCGCGAACGCGGGGGCTTGAGATGACAATTGGTCCGTTATCCCAACCGGCGCTCAAGCCCGGTTGCGTCGGTGTCGAAGTTCTGGAGTTCTTCTTCGACTGCCATCATGAAGCGGCCTGCGAGTGCGCCGTCGACCAGTCTGTGGTCGAACGCGAGGCTCAGATACACCATGTCGCGGAAGCCCCAGGAATCTTCGGTGACCATCACCGGGCGCTTGACGATTTTGCCGGCGCCCATGATGGCGCTTTCAGGCTGGTTGATCAGCGGCATGCCCATGATCGGGCCGAATGACCCAACGTTGGTCAGTGTGAACGTGCCGGCGGAAGTGTCGTCTGGCGACAGCTTGCCTTCCTTGGCGCGCTTGCCGAGGTCGTCCACCGCGCGCGCGATGCCGACCAGGTTCAGGTCCTGGCAGTTCTTGATGTTCGGGACGATCAGGTCGCCGGAATCCAGTGCGACCGCAAAGCCGTAGTTCACAAACTTCTTAACGATGATTTCGTCGCCGTTGATCATCGAGTTCACCATCGGGTAGCGCTCAAGAGCGCGGCACGAGGCGTAGATGAAGAAGCTGGTGTAGGTCAGATTGAAGCCGTACTCCTGCTTGAAGCGTTTTTTGATGCCCTCGCGGAACTTCACGATTGAGCTGATGTCCAACTCATGCACCTGGTTGACGTGCGCGGCGGTGTCGATTGTGTTTCGCATGGCCTTCACGATGGCCTTGCGGACAGTGCTCATCTTCACGACTTCGACGTTTTTGCCGGCCAGTCCGAGTTGCTCCAGCGTTTTCTTCTCGCCGAACGCGCTGCGTGCGGGCGCGGGTGCGCTGCTTGGTGCAGATGGCTTGCTTGGGGCCGCCGCCGGGGCGCTGCCTCGGTTCTCAAGATAGGCTTCGAAGTCACCCTTGGTGATGCGCCCGTCTTTGCCGCTACCCGGCATGTCGCCGATTTCCTCAAGGCTTACGCCCTTCTCTTTGGCCATGGCGCGTACAACCGGGCTGTAGAAGCGTTTTCCGTCGCTGCGGGGCACCGGCGTTTCGCCGCGCTGGCCGGCGTGATGTGCGGCTTTCGGGGCTTCGGCCACTGCCGTCGCCGTGGCAGTTTCCTGCTTCGGCGCTGCCGCTTCCGGGTTGCTTTCGGTTTTCGCGGGCTGGCCGTTGCCGCCGCTGGACTTCGCCGGGGCACCACCGCCGGAGCCAATGCGAGCGATGACCTGGCCTACTTCAACCGTATCATCGGCGTTGAACAGGATTTCAGTCAGCGTGCCGCTGGCCGGCGCCGGGACTTCGCTATCCACCTTGTCAGTAGAGATTTCGAGCACCGTCTCGTCCTTCTTGACGGTGTCACCGACGTTCTTTACCCAGCGCACGATGGTGGCTTCGGCAATCGACTCGCCCATCTTGGGCATCAGCATTTCGATATCTGACATGGTGTGTCCTTGCGTTCGCGTTCAGTTCCGGAGCGGGAGAATAACACCCAACCTCGCCTGTGGTAGTCCTGAAACCACGCCTAGAGGTCGATGTAGATGTCGTCGCCATCAACCGTTACGGCGTAGGTTTTGACGGTAATGCGGTCGCTCATGAGGCTGACGCCGGTCTTGAGCTCAAATTGCCAGCCGTGCCACATGCAGGTGACCACGCCGCGCGCGCAGATGGCATCGTGCATCGGCGCGTGCATGTGGGGACAGCTATCTTCAATCGCGTAGTATTCACCGTCTACGTTGAACAGGGCCACGCCTGGCTCGTCGCCTGCATCAAAGTGCGCGCCCTTACCGGGCGCGGGTGCTTCCGCGACGCTGCATAGTCGTGTTCGGCTCATTAGAAATCGTTGCGTTGGATAATCGGCACGCCCTGCCGAACCATCTCATTACCGTAGGCATCGGCAAGTTCTTTGGCGCGACTCTTAACGCGCTTTACGCCGATGACCCCCGTCCACCAAGGCGTGTTGCGCTCAAGGTGCAGGTGGGCAGTCCCGTCGCCGGGGAAAATCACGTTCAGCTTGAAGTCGCAGTAGGCCACGAATGCGCCAACGAAGATGCTCGCGGCGAGGCTGCCCTTTTGCAGACGTAACGTCCACGGGCCTTCCTGCTGAATGTTATAGCCCAGATTGCCTGCTACATTCCCACCAACTTCCAGCAGGTGCTCAGGTGTGGCCTGCGTGATGTAGACGTGTCCCGGCATTCAGTTTCTCGCGCTGATGCTAGTAGTTGACCAGCTTGCGAAGCGCGGCCTCGATCTTGTCTGCGTTCGGCAGCATGGCCTGCTCGAGCTCCGGTGCGTACGGGATGGGTGTTTCGAGTGCACCCATGCGCACTACCGGCGCGTCGAGATACTCGAAGCAGTGCTCGCTGATGAAGCTTGCGAATTCGCCGGCGACGCTGCCCATCAGCGTAGCCTCGTTCAGTACCAGCGCGCGGTTGGTTTTCTCGACCGTGGCCTTGATCGCGTCGCCGTCGTAGGGGCGCAGAGAGCGCAGATCCAGCACTTCGATCTCGATGCCGTCTTCGGCGAGCTTTTCCGCGGCCTTCACGGCGTAATGCACCATGATGCCGAACGTGATGACGCTGGCGTCACGCCCCTCGCGGGCGATGCGGGCCTTGCCGATCTCAACCGGCTCGATATCGCCGACTTCCTCGCGCAGCTTCGGGTCGCGATAAAGATGTTTGTGCTCGAAGTACAGCACTGGGTTATCGTCACGAATCGCCGCTTTGAGCAAGCCCTTGGCGTCGGATGACGTGCTCGGAACGACCAGCTTCAAGCCCGGCACGTTCATGAACCACGCTTCCATGCAGCCGCTATGAAACGGGCCGCCACTGACGCCGCCGCCCCAAGGCAGGCGCACGACCATGGGCACCTTCGGGCCCCAGCGATAGTGAATCTTGGCGGCATTGCTCACGAGCTGGTTAAACCCGCAGGCCACGAAGTCAGCAAACTGCATCTCAACGACAGGGCGCAAACCGTACATGGCTGCGCCGATCGCGTTGCCGATGATGGCGGATTCCGCGAGGGTCGTGTCCCAGACTCGCTCTGGACCGAACTCCTCAACTAAACCCTTGGTTACGCCGAAGGCGCCGCCGTAAACGCCGATGTCTTCTCCGAGACAGAAGACGTCTTCGTCGCGTAGCATTTCTTCACGAAGCCCTGCTGTGATTGCTTCGACGTACGTGATCGGTTTGCCCATGCCGCTCTGTCTATGAAGTTGAAGGCGCTAGGGCAAGTACCAGCATCCGGGCGTGCCTGCGGCGGACACCGCTCCCCGCGGTGTCTGCTGCATTTATTGTAACTGACCCACGCCTTGGTGGATTCAACGGGTGATCGTGACACTTTCCCAGAATGGGCGGGCAAGCACGGCCGTGGCTCCCGGTGCGACTAACTGGTCGTCCGGTTCGAACATGCCGCGGCGTGCTGCACGCTCCGCGATCTCGCCGTCCAGTTCCTTGGTTGTCAGCAAGCCCTCACCGGAGGCCGCCGCGAGGGCAGTCAATGCGCACAGCGTCGCGTCCAAGTCGTCACTGTCGAGCTTCTCGCCGCCTTGGCCGGGGTTGATTCCGAGTTCAGCCAGCAATTTGGCCATCAGCTTGTCGCCGCGCTTGTTGCGATCGTCGGCTTTCCAGCCGTTTCCACCGTGGTGCGCGGCCCCACCGATGTACTGCCCGCGGAAGCCAAGCAACTCAACGGTTGCGCGTGGGTAGCATTCGAACAGGTCATCCCCGAGCTGAAATGCGCTGGCCGCGAGCATGGCGCGAAACCGCACACCGAACTCGCCTACCCGGTCTGTAAGGGGCGCGTCACCGAAGAACGCGAAGTCGATCGGGCGGTGGGTGAGTTCCCACAGCATCCGCTGCGCCGGCGCCCGTCGGTTGCCACCTGTGCCTAAGGCGTCAATGTCGATAGCGACGTCCACTGCGATGGGACGGGCTTGCTCAAGCAGCCCGGCGCGCCAAACAGCGAACGCCTCTTCCGACTTGTCTAGGAGCTTGTTCTTGCCGCCGAACATTTCGGCGGGCTTCAACTGCACGCGGACATCGCCTTTGTCAGAAATCGATGCAGACGCCAGCACCGGGCGTCGCGATTGTCCGAATGCAGAAAGGTTGATGCCTGTTGCCGTAAGCGCCATGTCAGTCCTCGTGCGGGAGTTCTAGCACGCCTTTCGGTTACAAAAAACCGTCCAATCAACGGGGAATTCGGAATACCTGTCCGGAGCCACTGGTTTTCATGGACGACTCAAACAACCGAACAGGAGACGCAATGCGCAAACTATCGTGGATGATTCTGCCCGTACTCATGCTGTGCGGAGTCCTCAGCGTAGCAGCACAGGACGCGGAAAAAGATGCGGGCAAGAGCGACTCAACTGCCAAGACAGACGAAAAGAATGATTCCGCCGAAGCGAATGAAGACGGCGAGTCTGAGGACACTGAGGCTGAAGAAGAGGCCCTCGCCACAGCTACTCTGGACAAGAAAGCGCCGGACTTCACGCTGAAGAACGCGAACGGCACAGAGGTGAAGCTGTCTGACTACAAAGACAAGATCGTTGTGCTTGAGTGGATCAACTTCGACTGCCCGTGGTGCAAAATGCACTACGAGGACTCGGATGCCCTGGTGAAGATGCACAAAGAAATGCGCGACGCGGGTGTCGTCTGGTTGCTGGTTTGCAGCAGCGCGGAAGGCAAGCAGGGCAACTTCGACGCTGAGACCCTGAAGAAGCGTATGGACAAAGTCGGCGTGAAGGCTGATTTCTACCTGGTCGACGCGGACGGAGTGGTCGGCAAGAAATATGAAGCCAAGACCACCCCGCACTGCTACGTGATCGACAAGTCGGGCAAACTGCGTTACCGCGGCGCCCTTGATAACATGCGTCAACGTATGAAGGACAAGACGCTCGACGAGGTCAACTACGTCAAACAGGCGGTTGACGCCATCACGGACGGCAAGAAACTGGACAACACGGACACCAAGCCTTATGGCTGAGCGATCAAGTACGCAAAGTAGCGCCGGTCGGCGCAAAACAACCGGGCGACCTATTGGGTCGCCCGGTTCGATTTAATGAAAAAACTCCACATTTCGAACTGCTCGCATACGTCTTAAGTCTTTTTATTAAAACATCTTACGCTGTTAACTGTGGCGAGGAATTGTAGTCGTAGTACAATGTGCTGAGAGTGTCTTCGGGAGGGAGAACGATGAAACGAGTTGCGCAGTTTGGATTTTTGCTGTTTGTGCTGTCAGTTGGGGCGGGCCTGTTTGCGCAGACGCCCTATTTCCACTGGTATCAACTGAATGAGGGGACGGGCGCTGTCATCGCCAACACAGCGACGCAGTCCGGGGTTGGGACGATAGCGGCGCAAGGCGTGTTCACTGACGGCACTGGTGTGGCCACACCCACGTGGACAAGCCCGGGCGGGTTGGGAAACACAGGCGTAGATCTGAGTACACCTACTGCGTTTCTTGACTCCGGTTTAGACCCAGACCTCCACCTGAACACCATCGATTTTACAGTTGAGATGCTGATCAACACCAACGGTACGGCCCAGACAGGAAACATCCTGTTCGCCGTCTGCGATGCTTCGACGATCGAAGCAGCGCTCTACGTGACTGGCATGGGGACTTCACAACTTGCGCTGGCTGGCACCGGAGGCGGCTTCGTTGATAGCGGCGGCCCAAACCTGAACGACGGGAACTGGCACCATGTCGCTTTGGTGTATGACCGCTCGGCCCAGACCGCGACGGGTTATGTGGACGGCACACAGGCTTTCCAGGCGACATCCCAGAGCTGGACGTTTTCTGCTGGAACCAAGGTTGTGTACTTCAACGGCCGGACGCTTTCTTCTTTCGGTCGCTGGAGCGCTCTGGCCGACGAGATCAAGCTAGACAACACGGCGCGTAGCCCGTCGGCGTTCGTCATGCCCAGCCCGGGTGGCGGCGGAGGCGACGGTGGCGGTGATGACGAGTCGTGCAGTACTGCCGTTGGGCAGAGCGAACTCTGGGTCTTCGGCGTTCTCTTTCTGCTGTTCGTTGCCGTGAGAACTTCTCGCCGTCGCGAAGCATAGATCACGCAATCACTTGAACAGTGGCAGCCGGTTTCGGCTGCCACTGTTCGATTTGGTAGGCGTTGCTTACCGGTACTTGCGGTCGTACAGGAACTCGTCGTCTTCGTGGGCCGGGTGGCGCTCGTCGGCGTATACGCCTTGCATGACGGTGGACGGGTCGGGTTTGGGCTGGGCCATCACCCACTCTTCGCCTTCTTCGATTTCGGCTTTCACTTTCTCGGTCATGTCGTTGATGCCGTCGTCGTCGATGTACTTGAGCTCTTTCAGGTACGCGCCATAGCGCACCAGCGGGTCGCGTTCTTCCCAGTACTTGAGCACGTCTTCGGGCACGTACTTGGCGGGGTCGTGCTCAGCATGGCCCTTGCGGCGGAAGGTCAGTACTTCGAACATCTCGGTGCCTTCACCGGCCCGGGCGCGATCGACTGCGTTCTTTGTGGTCTCATACACAGCATTGGCGTCGTTGCCGTCGATGGTGACAGCGTGCTTGATGCCGTAGCCGATGCCCTTGTCGCTGAATTTCTCTGCCAGGCACTGGGTTTCGCTCGGTGTGCTGTAGGCGTACTGATTGTTTTCGATGATGACCACCAGTGGCACTTTCTTCACGGCCGCGAAGTTCACGTCCTCGTGGAACTCACCGGTGCTGGTGCTGCCTTCGCCAATCCACGTAAGCGCGACGCGTTTTTCGCCCCGCATGCGCGCGGCCAAGACATAACCCGATGCCAAGGCGATGCTCGCGCCAAGCATGCTGATTGGCGCGATGATGCCGTAACGCAGATCGCCCATGTGGGTGTTGCCGTCACGGCCCCCGGTCGGGCTGTTGATGCGGTACATGTAGTTCGCGAGGAAATCACGCGGCGGCAGACCCTTCACCAGCGTGCTGCCGGCGTTACGAATCATCGGCGCGATGATGTCTTCTTTCTCGACGGCGTAAGCGCTAGCGCAGCTTGAAGCTTCCTGCCCGAGGCTGCTGAATGCGGCGCCGATCACGAGGCCGCGTCGATACAGCAGGCTGATCTTGTTGTCGAACTCGCGGTTCATGATCATCCAGCGAAACAGCTCAAGCTGCTGGTCTTTCGACAGCCGTGTCTCGAGCTGGATTTCGCCCGCCTTTGAGTGAGTCTGCTTCTTGGTCACCTTGGGCGGCGCCTTCTTCTTTGGTTTCGCTTTAGCCATGTCGCCGAATATGAAGAACAGGAGCCCCGAGCGCAAGATTGCGCAGCGATGGGCGGTCACCCGTTTGTACCGATGAACGTCAGCCCAGATGCAACCTAGCCGAGTAGTGCTTCACGGAAGGCAGTCACTACCCGCTCGCGCACTTCTGCCATGTCGAGCGCTGCGCCCAGCAAGTTTTGCAGCGTAGTTACCGGCCGGTCGCCAATGCCGCACGGCGTGATGTGCCTGAACCAGGGCAGCACTTCGTCGGTTACGTTCAGCGCAAAGCCGTGCATGGTGCACCACTTGCGAACACGCACACCCATGGCGGCTATCTTTCCGAGTTCTGTGTTCCGAGTTCTGTGTTCAGGGTTGTCATCAGGTGAACTCGGAACTCGGAACTCTGATCTTGCTGCCCACACACCCGTCAGCCCTGCGATTCGCTCTCCGGCCAGACCGTAGCTTTCGAGTACGCGGATGACGACTTCTTCCAGTCCGCGCATGTACTTGTGCAGGTCGCGTCCGCACTTGAGGTTGCCGAGGTTGCAGATCGGGTAGCCGACAAGTTGCCCGGGGCCGTGGTAGGTGACTTCGCCGCCGCGCTCGACCTGGAAAGTGGACGCGCCTAACGCGTTCAGGGCTGTCGGGCCCGCGCCCAGATGTTCGGGGTCGGTCCGCTTGCCCCAGGTGAATACCGGCTCGTGCTCGACCAGCAGAAGCGTTTCGCTGATTTCACCGGCAATGCGCTGCTCGATAAGCTGCTTTTGCAGCTCCCAGACTTCGGCGTACTCTCGACGCCCGAGCCACTGCGCATCTAGCGGGATTTCTTTGTGGCGTTCCATACGTTTGCAACCATAACCTTGCGAGCCTTCAACCGGGAGGAACCGACGTGCGGAAAGTTGCCTTGCCTGTCTTGCTGATCTGCGCTTTGTTCGCGCTGGCGGCGTGCAGTTCGCCTGCCGACCAGCCGGCCCGCAAATGGGTGAAGTTTCTGAACGCGCAGCAGAAACTGGTCGAGGAAGGTACGTTTGACGTAGCGCAGTTCAAAGAAGAGGGCGCGAAGATCGTTGAGAAGCTTCGCCCGCACGTAGATCACACCGAGCACAAGCTACTGCTGACCGAGACGGTGCTGAAAGACTGGACCGAAGCCAACACGACGTTTGAGAAAGCTTGCAACGATGCCGAAAACGCGGCGGCGATGGAGGCCTACGCGTGGCTCGCGGACGAGTTGATGCGTGAGCCAGATGAAGGCGCCGCGAACTCAGAATAGTTCTAGTTTGCCGTGGGCACTGAGAAAGCAGCCCGCTAGATTGCACGAATCGCTCAGGAACCCAACCGAAAGAAATACCATGACCCGTAAAGCAACGGCATTGCTGGCGCTATTCTTGTTGTCCATGACCGTCATTGGTTGCAGCTTCGGCACTGGTGCTAATGAGACTGGCAAGAAGTGGATTGCGCTGATCGAGAAACACAAAGCCGCGCTGGAAGAAGGCAAGTTTGACGCAGCGGACTTCAAGACGGAAGCGACACCCATCGCAGAAGAACTGAAGAAGAAGCGGGACCCGGATCAAAAGAAGGTGTTGATGACTGAGAAGGTGCTTGAGGATTTCAAGCGGGTCTCCAAGGAGTTTGAGACGCTGCTGGCCCAGAAGGGTACGCCGGAGCAGCAACAGGCCTACCTTGATGTGCTGGATATCTGGATTGCAAGCGATACGCCGGCAGACAATGCCCCGGCGAACGGTGAGTAAGAACGCACGGAAAAAACGGGGTCGGCATGTTGTGCCGACCCCGTTTCTAATTCAACTTCTGAAGACTGGCTTGACTATAGATGTACGCACTCGTCTTCGGCGACGGCTGCGGCTTCCATGACGGCTTCACTCAGCGTCGGGTGTGGGTGGACGGCGCGAATCAGCGTGTGGCTTGTGCTTTCGACGTCCATGCCCAGCACCAGCTCGCTGATCAGTTCCGTGGCCTCGCCATGGATGATGTGTGCGCCAAGCAATTGCCCGTACTTCTTGTCGAACAACAGCTTCACGAAACCGTCGTTGTCACCGATGGCCATTGCCTTGCCGAGCGACTTGAACCCGAACTTACCTACCTTGTAGTCAACGCCGGCTTCCTTCAGTGCGCGCTCAGTCTTGCCGACACTGGCAATCTGCGGCTGGCAGTAGGTGCAGCCCGGGATGATGTCTTTGCTGAATGGCGGCACGTCGTGGCCAGCGATTTTCTCAACGCAGGTCAGCCCCTCATGGCTGGCCTTGTGGGCAAGTGCCGGTGCGCCGGCGACATCGCCGATTGCGTAGACGCCTTCCACGTTGGTGCGGGCGTAGCCGTCAACGGGAATGAACCCGCGCTCGACCTTCACCCCGACTTTGTCCAGCCCGATGTCTTCCACGTTGCCGGTGATGCCGACCGCGACGAGGCAATAGTCGGCCTTGACGGTTTCCTTCGCGCCTTTGGCCTCGTAGGTCACCTCAACGTGTTTGCCCTTGTTCACGACGGATTCGACCTTCGTACCGGTCAGCGCCTTGATGCCCTGCTTCTTAAAGGCTTTCTGCAACTCGCGACTGATGTCGTCGTCTTCGACGGGTACCAGACGATCCATCAATTCAATGATCGTTACCTGCGCGCCGAATGAGCTGAAGTAGTAGCCGAACTCAACGCCGATGGCGCCGGCGCCGATCACTACGACGCTCTTGGGCTGCTCGGCCAGGACCATCGCTTCGTGGTGTCCGATCACGCGCTTACCGTCGTAAGGCATGTTGTCGAAGCGCCTCGGGCGTGCACCTGTTGCGACGATGATGTGCTTGGCGTTGATCGTCTCAACGACCTTGCCGGGCTTGTTCGGGCGATCTGATTTGTCCGCCGGGTTGTTTGCTTCCGTGACCTCGACGACGCCCTTGCGCGCGATACGTCCGCGCCCGTCAATCTTCGTGACGCCGTGCTTCTTGAACAGAAACTGGATGCCCTTGTTCAACTGCCCGGCGATGTCGCGGCTGCGTTTCACGACTGCGTCCATGTCCGGGTTGGCTTTGCCGACGGCGATACCGAAAGTCTTGGCCTTGTGCTCAATGGTGTGCATCACCTCGGCCGACTTCAGCAGCGCCTTGGTCGGGATGCAGTGATGCAGCCCCAGTTCAGGCAGATACCGCCGTAGTGCTTGTCCTCAACGCAGCAGGTCTTCAGACCAAGCTGGGCCGCACGAATCGCCGCGACATATCCGCCGGGGCCTGAGCCAATCACACATACATCAAATTCCTGAGCCATAGCTGTCCCTTTCGATTGCGGCTGAGTTTCTACAGCGCAGCCCCCATCACGTAAACCACGGGGCGACGGCGCGGTTTCATCGAAGCCTCACGCGAGTCTGTGCAAGGCTTCACGATGTCTTGATTGACCTGATCTAAACCGGCCTGACTCTTCAAGAAAGGACGTACCTCATGCTGCATAAACTGCCACTCTTTGTGTGCGGGCTGGCTCTGGTTGCTGTGGCCTTCGCAGGCTGCAGTTCGAATGACGACGATGATGACTCCACGTCGGCCAACGTGTCTTCGCCGCAAGCGACGGTGTTGTTGGGGCTTGTGGGCCGCTACAACTCGGGACTGTTTGACGCCGACGGCGGAGGGGCTGAGATCACGGCGTTCGATCCGGGCTCTCAGCGCGCCTTCGTTACGAACGCAATCCAGCAGCAAATCGACGTACTTGATCTGTCCGACCCAGCAAACCCTTCGTTGATTCTCTCAATTGATGTCTCGCCATACGGCGGCGGGAGTACGCCTTCGGGCGCGCCGAACAGTGTTGCGGTTGGCGGAGGCATTCTTGCCATCGCTGTCGAGCAGGGTGGCGCAACAGACGCGAAACAGCAGCCGGGTCAGGTCGTCTTCTTCAACGCAAATGACGCGACGTTCGCCACGCCATTGAACACCGTCACGGTCGGCGCCCTTCCTGACATGGTGACCTTCACACCGGACAACACGAAGGCACTTGTCGCCAACGAAGGCGAGCCGAACGATGCTTACACGGTCGATCCGGAAGGCAGCATCAGCATCATCGACCTGAGCGCAGGTGTTGCATCGGCGACGGTCACCACGGCGACGTTTACTTCTTTCAACGCACAGAAGGCAGCCTTGATCGCTGCCGGTGTACGCATCTTCGGCCCGGAAAGCACCATCGACGAGCCGGACGATATCGCAACCGTCGCGCAGGACCTTGAGCCGGAGTACATCACCTGCAACAACACGACAGCCTGGGTAACCCTGCAGGAAGCGAACGCGATTGCGATCGTGGATATTGCCTCGTCAACCGTGACGTCGATTGTGCCACTGGGATACAAGGACCACAGCCTGGCTGTGAACCAGTTCGATCCCAGTGACAGGGACGGCCCCATGGGCAGCAAAGTGATCAAGTTCGTCACAGGCCCCGTGCGCGGTTTGTACATGCCGGACACTATCGCGAGCTACAGCGTCGGCGGGCAGACCTATCTCGTGACAGCCAACGAGGGCGACTCGCGTGACTACGGCGGTTTCAGCGAGGAGGAGCGCGTCAAGGACCTGACGCTGGACGCAGCAGCTTACCCGAATGCGGCTGCCGTGCAGGCCGACGGCTGGCTTGGGCGCTTGAAATGCACGACCGCTACAGGCGATACAGACAACGACGGCGACATAGACCAGATCTACTGCTACGGCGCGCGGAGCTTCAGCATCTGGAGCAGTGCGGGACAGCTGGTGTGGGACAGCGGCGACCAGCTTGAACAGATTGTCGCAGCGACGTTGCCGAATAACTTCAACGCGAACAATGACAGCAACGGCCTCGACGGGCGCAGCGACGATAAAGGCCCCGAGCCCGAGGCCGTCGCCGTGGCCGAGATCGACGGGCGTTGGTACGCGTTTATCGGGCTAGAGCGTGTCAGCGGTATCGTGGTGTACGACATCACCAGCCCGAGCGCGCCGGTGTTCCAGCAGTACATCAACACACGTGATTTCAACGTCACGCCGGCCAGTAACGGCGCGGGCAACCCGGTAGACGGGCTGGATATCGGCCCCGAAGGCATGCGCTACGTCAGTGCCGCCGACAGCCCAACGGGTGAGCCGCTGCTAATCGTCGGCAACGAGGTCAGCGGCAGCACGACCATCTTCAAGGTAACCAAAGCACTAGGGAACTAGGGCGGGCAGCGCAACAAACGGGAGCGCCTTCGAGGCGCTCCCGTCTGCTTTTTCTGAAAATTCCGGAAGCGTTTCGGCAACTCTCAGGTTGCTGTCATCGAAGTGGCTAGCAGTCTGGAAAGTCGCAAGTTTGGTAGTTTCACGGCCCAAGCCGAATCGACACGGCACTCACCAGGGTGCTCGACACTCACGTCAAAAACACTCGGGGTTCAAAGGTGGATCGACTACGTCAATACCGGCCCGGAGCATCTGTTGAATGATGTGCTCGTACAACTCATCATTTTCGATGAGCAACGACACACCTGTCTTCCGGTTGCTAATCACGTACCCTTCTACCCTGCCTTTCCTATCACGAACGGTTTCGAGCACCCAGTCATGGTTGCTCTCCATCCATAGGAACTGCCAAGTTTGAACGTCGTGCTTTGACAACATAGAACCCTACTTCGTGAAGGGTATTCCTCGACGCGATCGGCGAGCATTTTTGGCCCTTCGCAGACAGCAGGCCGTCGGTCAGCAAGCAGGTGAAGTTGCTGAAAAAAGACTTCGGTTCTGCAGTCGTGGCTCGAATGCGTGAAAGGCCTGCCGCCTAAGTAAGCCGACGCCTGCGACGATACACCAGGGCCACAAGCAACATCCCCGACAAGGACAAGGCCGTGTGGGCACCTGTCGTTGCGGTGCAGGCGCCGCCGTCATCGCCCGGCAACCCGGCCGGGGCAGGTCCGGTTGCGCCGACGCTGATGGTGAAACTGAAGACGGTGTCGTTTGTGCCGTCGGTGAACGTGAGCGTCACGACGTGTACGGTGTTGGCCGGTCCGAACTCACCCAGCGCCGACATCACGTTGTGCGTGTAGGGGGTTATCTGTGCTGCCTTGTTGAAGTCAGCATCGGTCCAGTTGACTGCCGCCGCTAGATTGCTGACCACGGCCGTCACGCCGACACCGTCATTCTGCGGGTCTGATACGTCGTAGGCCAACCCCATGCTGTTGAACGTGGCGTTCGCAGCAACACTGATGCCGCCGGCATTCGGGACTTGCGCACCCAGCGATGTCACGATTACCACGGGAGCGTTCTGCGCCAGCAACCCGTCGGCAAAAACAGCGAGCAGCGCTAAAAATACATACTTCATGGGTTGGAGTTCCTGAAAGCGATGTGAGTTCGTCACGACTCCTCAACCGTGACGGACCGCCCCAAGCTGCGTCAATTGTAGCTTGTACCGTTCTTGATGCGTGGGAAAACTGGCTAGGCCGTGAAGAGAGCGTTGTGCAGGGCGGGGATCGTCTTCTCCACATCGGCGTCATCAATCAGGAAACTCAGGTTGATCTTGTTGGCACCCTGGCTAATCATCTCGACGTTTACCCCGGCGTCGCGAAGTGCGACGAACACCTTGGCGCCGAGCCCACTCTGTTTCTTCACGTTCTTGCCGACTACGCAGACGATGGTCTTGTCAGTCACCACGTGAACGCGCCCGAATTGCTCCATGGCTTTTACGGCTTCGTTCAGGTTGCTTGCGCCGGGGCACGTCATGCTGACGCTGATCTCGGACGTGCTGATCATGTCGATGTCGATTTTTTCGCGTCCCAGGACATCAAAGACTTTTGCCAAAAAGCCCGGCTGGCCAAGCATCTGTGGGCTTTCGATGGTCAACACCGCCTGCCCTTCTTTGTAGGCGATGCTTGTTACCAGGTTGGGATTTTCGCCGCCGTCTTCCGTAATGACAGTGCCCGGATGCTCCGGTCGGTTTGTATTCAGGACACGAACGGGGATGTTCTTCTTGATAGCGGGCAGCAAGGTGCTCGGGTGTAGGACACGCCCGCCGTAGTAGGCAAGCTCAGAAGCCTCGGCAAAGCTCATTGCCGGGATGCTGCGGGCGTCTTTGATCAGGCTTGGGTCGGCCGTCATGACGCCATCGGTGTCTGTCCAGATTTCGCATTCTTCCGCGCCCAGCCCGGCGGCGAAGCAGGTTGCACTGAAGTCACTGCCGTTGCGTCCGACAGTCGTGATTTCGCCACTGCTGGTCTTGCCGACAAACCCCGTGATCACTGCGACAACGTCAGAGCCGACTCGTCGGTTGAATTCAGTCTGCATCCGCTGTTCAAAGCCGTGCAGAGGGCGTGCGCTGCCGAAATTTTCATCAGTGATGAAGCCGAGATCCCAGGCATCAAAGGCTTCGGCTTTCACGCCGTTGCGTGAGAAATAGTCAGCGATGACCCGCACGCTCATGCGTTCGCCGAAGCTGGCCAAGTAGTCCATACTGCGCTTGCTAGCCTCGCGCACGAGCCCAATGCCGCGCAACAGGTCTTCGATCTCGCGAAAGAAGGGGTCAAGCAAATCGTGGTCGCAGCCGCATCCCTTAAGCACGCGGCGTTGTTTGTCTACTACTTGTGCCGCATCCGGCTCACCGCGAGCGGCCATCTTGCCAGCGTTCAATAGGGCGTCGGTGACGCCCTTATGGGCACTGGAGACGACGACCGGGCGTCGCGGAATTCGACCACGAGCTATTTCGAGGACTTTGTGGATCTGGTTTTCGTCGGCAACGCTGCTGCCGCCGAATTTCATCACAAGCATGTCAGCAGTTCCTTTCGACGCGGCGCAACACTACCACGTGAACTATCGGTCGCAACCGGTCGCGAAATGAACCACTGGCCGGGCGTTCTTACCCTCAAGTAGGTACCGCCTGATTGCCGAAACTGACAACGGAGGTTGTATGTCGTCCCGCCGTGAATCATTGCGTGACAGTCTGCGCATGGAGTCCCGTGACTACTCGTTGGTAGTGGTGGCGGTCATGTTTGTGATTTTTGGGCTGGCGTTTACCAATGCAGTCATCCCGAACTATCACGAGCAGCAGGCACTTGAGAAGCGTCGGGCCGAGTTGAAGCAGCAGGTTGAGAAATCACGCACTGAGAACGCCCGCTTGGCCGACGAAATCGAAGCGCTGGATGACCCGTACTACCAGGCCGAGATACTGGTACGGGAGTGGCACTACCGACGCGCTGAACCGCAAGTTGAAGTCGCTGAGCCAGCGCTCGGCGAGTAGCGTTCCTATTTCTTCTTCGCGTGCTTCGGTCGAAACGCCTTGCAATACTCTTCATCCGTTTCGATGAACGGGCCTTCCATCAAATCGACGCAATAGGGTATGGCCGGAAACACGGCCATCAGGCAGTCGTGTATTGCCGGAGGGTTCCCCGGCAGGTTGACGATCAGTGTGTTGCCGCGAATGCCCGCCGTCTGCCGCGAAAGAATAGCAGTCGGTACGAACTTGAGGCTTTCCGTGCGCATCAGCTCACCGAAGCCGGGCATCATGCGGTCGCAAACGGCCTCTGTCGCGTCCGGCGTGACGTCGCGTACTGCCGGGCCGGTGCCACCGGTGGTGACGACAAGACAGCACTTCTCGTGGTCACACAGATCAATCAGATGTTCTTCGATCTGCTTGCGCTCGTCCGGCACGACGACGGCCACGGCCTCCCATTCTGAAATCAGGATCTTGCTGAGTTCCGCCTCAATGGCGGGACCGCCCTTGTCTTCGTACTCGCCGCGAAAGGCGCGGTCCGAGACGGTCATGATGCCGATGCGTGCAATTTCAGTCATGGCGACCGGTTTTAGCGTTATGTGCAGGCGTATAAAGCTTGAAATGAAAACCGCCCGCGTCTGATCCGCGGGCGGTACTGAAGAGTTGGTTGGCCCTCAGGGACTCGAACCCCGAATGCCTGAATCAGAATCAGGTGTGTTACCAATTACACCAAGGGCCAATCGGTCGCAAAAAGTATAACGCGGCGCTTTGGCGTCAAGCACCGGTAAGGCGTAAATCCACGCGTGACACCCGCTCTTTCAGGTGGCAACATCCCGCCCGAACCCGTATCAATAAACGTGCGGAAGTTTCCGCGTGGCGGGGCCGCCAGGAGCTGAATGTATGCAGGACCTAAAAACCAAAGTCTGGACCCGAATTTCACTGATCGCGCTGGCCGCAGTGCTTACGGCTGGCGTGTTTGCCGGCGGTGTACTCGTGCGCGCGAACGTGGACGCACAGGACGGCACACCTGTCCCACGTCGCACGGCCTATGTTGACTTTCTCAGCCTGCTCAAGAGCGACCGCTTGCTGCTGGGTAAACAACAGGAGATGGCGGAGTCGATGCAGCGCCAGATGGACGACATCGACAAGCGCTTCGGCAAGCTGATTCAGGAACAGGCCCGCATCCGTGAGCTGAACAAGCCGGACACCATCGCCTATCGCCAGGCCATGAACAAACAGCTTGAGCTTGAGCGCCAGCGCTACCAGGAAAAGTTACTGTTTGAGCAACTGACCCAGGCTGAGCTGCGAGACTTCGCGATCGACCGTTTCAAGAAGCTGCGCAACCTGGCGGCCGACATTGCCAAGGGCAAGGGCTACAACGAAGTGCTGAACATCGTTCGTAACATCGACGACGTAACCGGCGGGCAGAACGACTTTCAGGCCTTGCAGCAGCAGTTGCTGGTCAGCCCCGTGCTTTACTATGAATCGGCCCACGACATCACGGACGCCGTTACCAAGAAAGCCGACGAGCTGTGGGGTGAGACCATTTCGTTTGTGGTGTGGGATGAAGAAACGAAGGCAGGTGGTATCCAGTTCAGCATTGTTGACCCAGCGAATCCCGAAGAGCCAGGGAAGCCCGTCGTCCGCAACGCAGCAGGCGAGATTGAAATTCGCCTCGGCCAACAGGGAGCGTTCAAGATCAGCGTGCTGGACAAGGAAGAGCCCGCTGTTTCTCCGCGCGACCGCGTCAACTGGAGCAAGCGGGGCGTCAATGTTGGCGATCTGGGTGCAAGTGCTGGCGCATACATCGCGCCAGAAAAATTCCCGCCCAACGGCGACACATTCACGGTCACTGTCCGCAGTATGGTCGACCCGACGGTCAGTGAGACGGTGACGATTCGTCTTCTCGACAAAGACGGCAAGCCGATGCCCGCGGAAGAAGAATAGAAAGAGCGAAGGGGCGACCATGAAGCTGAAAGATCTCGCACAGGTTTGCGAAGCTATACTGGAAGGCGACGGCGAAATCGAAATTGCGGACGTCGGACGCCTCGAGACGGCAACGCGCGAGCAGCTCTGCTTCGTGACAGACAAGAAGTACCTTCCCTTACTTGAGAAATCGCGCCCGGGCGCTGTGATCGCTGCGCCCGGCGTGGCCATTCCCCAAGGCAGCAACGTACTGCGGTCACCGGACCCTGATTTAGCGTTCAGCAAGGCCGTGACAGCCCTGCGCGGCGAGCCAATCCGACCACTGCCAGGCATCGCCGAAAACGTGGTGATGGGCCAGCACTTTGACATGGGCGAGAACTCGTCCATTGGGGCGTTCTGCGTATTTGGTGCAGACGTGAAGCTTGGCAAAAACGTGGTTGTCTTCCCGCACTGCTACATCGGGGACGGCGTCACGATTGGCGATGACAGCATTGTCTACCCGAATGTCACTGTCCTTGAGAATTGCTCTCTCGGAAAGCGCTGCGTTGTGCACCCTGGGGTCGTGGTTGGTGGTGACGGCTTTGGTTTTCACTTCGTGGCCGGCAAGTTCGTGAAGGCACCGCAGCGCGGGCGCGTTGTGATTGGCGACGATGTAGAACTAGGCGCAAACATGACGATCGACCGCGCCCGCTTTGATGTCACCAGCGTTGGCAGCGGCACGAAGATCGACAATCTCTGCATGATTGCGCACAACGTGCAAGTAGGCCAGAACTGCGTGATCGCCGCGCAGACTGGAATCGCTGGCAGCAGCGTGCTGAAGGACTACGTTCGCATGGGCGGGTCAGTCGGCGTGGGCGACCACATCACGATTGGCATGGGCGCACAGGTCGCCGCCCGGGCAGGTGTCATGCAAGACATCGCGCCTGGCATGAAAATGGCGGGCGCTCCCGCAGTTGAAGGGCGAGCCTTCATGCGCCAGGAAGCGGCCGTGCGCAAACTGCCTGAGCTGATTGGCAAGGTCCGAAATCTCGAAGCAATGGTGAAGGATCTTGAGGCAAGACTTGAAGGACACGGCTCAGCAAAGAAGAAGGAAGACGACGACCCAGCGCCGGGACCAAACCGCAAGACAGGCATCTACCGTCCCAAGCCGTTGCCAGATGAAGAAGCGAACTAAATTGGAACACAAAACGGCCCTCCACGAAGGAGGGCCGTTTTGTGTTCAGCGTGTAACTAGCCTCCCGCTCCGCAGCCGCCCCAGCCATGATTCTGGAGTTGGCCCATGAATTTCAGCCCGTTGCCCGAGGCCGGAGTAATGGCACCCTGGGGCGGATTGGTAGCACTTCCGTTGATGACGGCTGCACCGCCGGCAGAGTAGACGGGGCCGGCTACCGTCGAGCCGGTCATGTTGTGAATGCCCATCATCAAGTCATCGACACCGTCGTTGTTGGCGTCCAGACGTGTGACAAACCACGGCGCATAATCATTGCCGCCGAAGTTGAAGTGAATGTCAGCGTTGGCGTAGTCCACCATGCCCGACATCTTCGTCGAACTGCCGTAAAACACGAACCCGAGCGCGTTTTCCGGCGTCGCAAACGCGATGTCGTCGAAACCGTCATCGTTCAGATCAACGGCCGTCACACCGACATAGAGGCTGGTGCTGCTAACCGACGGCATCACGAATTCAGCGTTGGCCCCGCCTGCGTCGGAGGTTCCGGAGAGAGGCAGCCCAGTAGACTTGCCGTAGAAGATGTAGCTGTGCAGCCCGCCCACGACGAGGTCAGGCTTTGAGTCACCGTTGAAGTCCCCCACGGTCAAACGACCGACAAGCACACTACCTACCAGCCCGCCAAATGCGGCATCAGCGATGCTGCTGATATCCTGACTTCCAGTGTGTCGTGAACTCTTTGAGTAGACCACATAGACCGATGATGAAGCGCCTGCGACGATGTCGTCCCGACCGTCTCCATCCAGGTCTTCCACGACAAGACTGTCGCCGAGATATCCAGTGGCCGGGTAGCCCCAATATGTATTGTTGCTGCCCGCAACTTTGCCGGCGAGAACTGCATCAGCAGATGAAACGGCCAGCGCTCCTGAAAGAGCTGTCGCACCGCCATAGAACACGTATACGTTGCCCGCATCGGCTACACTCGTGTCAGCCCGCCGGGCACCCAGGACAAGATCGTCATGGCCGTCGTTGTCCAAGTCACCTGCCGCGATAGCGCTGCCGAGCTGGTCTGTTGTTGTGGCATCCGCAATTTCGCAATCAGGGGTCGTCGCGGTCCCAAACAGAGGCGTTTTACGACTTCCGTACCAGATCTTGACTTTGGCCGGAGTGCCCTGAGCGGCGCGGTTGCCGACGACCACGTCACTGACTCCGTCACCGTTGAAGTCGCCGAAACTACAGACGTCGATCGTACCAGCGTAGGTCCAGTCCGCGTCTTCCATGCCGATCGTACCGAAGCGCGGCTGGCTTGGTTCGCCGTAGAACAACTTCACTCCGCCCAGATTCGACGAGAACTCACTACCCAACAGCAAGTCAGGGCAACCATCGCCGTTGAAGTCACCTCTGGTGGGCTCAACCACATCGATGGTCAGCGTTGCTTGTGCCGTAGCTGACGTGGAATCCGAGACCTGTACAGTGAACTGATAGCTACCGGACTGGGTTGTTGTACCCGTCAGCATTGCAGCTTCCGGACCGAATGCTGGAAGTCCGTTTATCCCCGGCGGCAAAGTTCCGCTCACCAGCGACCACTGATATCCCGTTCCACTGCCGCCTTCTGCCTGAATCAAGGCTGCGTAATCATAAGCGCTACCTGCCACAGCGGTGGGCAGCTGGGTAGTGATGAACTGCAGCGACGCAGGTGCTGCCCTTACGTTTGTACCCACCAGTTTCGTGATGTCGTTGCCGCCCAAAGAAATCGAAAGCGCAAACACGGCGCGCCCGGCCGCGGTTGGAGTGCCATACAACTGCAGTGTTGTCGGAGTTGCACCACACGTCAGGCCCAGTGAGGATGGTGAGGATGTAACTTGAATGCCTGCGTAGGTGCCGCCGAAGATGACGTCACTCTGTGTAGAGTAGTCCGTTCCTGTCGTAGCCTCGGGGAGTGCGCTTAGAGAAGGTTCTACGACAAACTCAAAGCTGCTTCGGATACAGTTGTGGACGCCATCGTCGGCAGAAAGGGACAAGGTGTAGACGCCAGCGGCACGTGGGCGTCCGCGAAGTACGCCCGGGCTTGTCACACCGGCATCAAAGTACATGCCTTCAGGGAGGCCCATTGCGCTCCAGTAGTAGGGAGCAAATCCACCTGTCGCATTTACATCGGCTTGGAAGTACTCGCCTGCAACGGCACGAGGCAGACTGGTTGTAACGACTTGGCTATCACCCTGAACTGCGGTTGCAGGGACTTGCACCTGTGTTGACACCTGTGACTGTGCGGTGGTCCCGTTGCTGTCTGTAACCTCAACTACGAAGCTTGCGGTGCCTGCATTGGCGGGTACGCCTGTCAACTCAAGCCACCCGTCGCCAATGGTCGCGGATTGAATCCAGGCCGGCGCACCCGTCAGTGTGAACTGGTACGGTGGCAATCCGCCCGAAGCGTCGATGCGCGAGTACCAGTCGGCCCCGATAAATGCTGCGGGCAACGAAGTGGGGCTTGCCACAGTGACACCCATGTGAATCTCAATAGTGGCTGTGGTTAACTCCTGCTGGCCTGCGGCATCCATGACGCCGAATGTCAGCGCTGACGCGCCCGCAATTGCAGGCGTGCCGGCGATTGCGCCACTGGAGGTATCAAGCGTCAGTCCTGCAGGGAGTTGCCCGGTGGAGATGAAGTATGAGTAGGGCACGACACCGCCAACGCCCTGCAGAGAACCGGTGTAGGGCGTTCCGGTGAAGCCGGCGCTAAGGTTTGACGTCAGGTTTAGTGCAGGCGGGGTCGTCAGTTGAAGCGAGAGCAGGGTACTGACCGTGTAGGGGTTGGCGTCGGTTATGGTGAACTCGATGTCGCCATTGAAAGCCGCAGTTGGAGTCCCGGAGATGGTCCCGGTTGCCGTGTCCAGGCTTAAACCTGACGGCAGTGCTCCGACCACACCATATGTGTAGGGACTCGTGCCGCCGATGCCTGAAAGTTGTGCCGTGTAGGCTACGCCAATAGTGCCGGTCGGGAGACTGGTGTTCGTGATTCCCAGCCGAGTCAGCTTCCGATCTGTCCCATCGCTGCTGCCGCAAGCCGCGAATGTGAGCAAAGTCAGTATTGCGAGTGCAGTAAGGCGTATCCGATCCATGTGATTCCTCCTCAGGTTCCTCTCCATATTCTGGGGCATAAGGAGGCTTGCAGGCGCGCAAATCACACGGATACTTATCCATATATGGATAGGCTGCAGAGACGCTATGACTAACAGTGCACCGGACCAAGGGATAGGTGAGCGGCTGAGGAAGGTCAGTGCCACGCGATCTATTGCCGCGATTGCTCGCGATACCGAAACGCCATTCTCGAGCGTGCACCGCTACCTTTCAGGTGGACGTGTACCTGCAGAATTCTGCGCCAAAGTAGCACAGTTGTACGGTGTCAGCGGCGACTGGTTGCTTTACGGGCGGGGAGGCATGTACGTCGAGGCGCGAGGGCGTTCCGATGAGTCAGCACCGGCAGGTGACATCTTGGAACTGATCGACTCAATGAATGCGTTGTCCCGCGTGCGGCTTGGGGTGCTCGACGGGCGCCACCACGCGACAGTGCTTCGTGAACTCAGCGACACCCTAAGGCGCTACGAAGATTTACAGGCCGATCTGAATCGACGTAGCGCCAGTGTTCTTAAGGATCTTGCGAAGGGCATGGAATCGGCGATGGACGCCAATCAGGTGGATCGCGCCTATGACCTGCAAGCCTCCGGAGTACAGGTCTTGCGTCTGTGCAACGACGACGACGCCACCCGCCTGTTTCACAACGCAAAAACTCGCTTGGCATTCAATGAAGGCGATTGGACAAGCGCACTGGAGAGTCAGCAGCGGTTGATGCGCGATTCCTTCGTCGAGGGGCGTTTTGCTGATGGTCCAAGTTGTTACCAGCTCGCGCGCACTGTCTTGGCGTTGTCGGCTGCCAACAGAGTAGACGACGCGCAGCGCCTGTTCGAGGCCGGACTGATACTCGCACAGGGTGGCAACATCAGCGAACGGTACATTGCGCACCTGGCTTGGGTAGGCGGGCGCCTCTACAACGAAAGTCTGCGCGTTCGTCGCAGCTTGGAGCTGGTGCCACTGTGGTGGGACATCGCCATGATCGAGAAGCAGGGGTGGATGTCCATTGCACTTCAGGCAAAGCTGCTGGGTGGAGAGATTGACGTCCGTAAGGCCGTGGAATACGTCGGAGCAGACAAACAGGCATTGGCTGATCCGGTTGAATTTTGCTTCTGGAGCGAGAACCGCACCGACGCTGAACTGCTATTGAGCGAAATTGGAGAAGTGCCGTTGACCCGTGTACGTGATGAGGGGTTGGTTCTGGATGCGCTCAAGCTTCTAGTGCGCGGCAGTCCTCGCAGCGGTCGATCGCTGCCAGAAGCGTGGGCTCATGTCGAGCGGACCTATCTGAAGGAAGGTAGAGATCAGGCCCGGGTTGCGTTTTACGGCGCGCTCGTGCTCGCCCGCCACGGATTCTTGCAACACGCGGAATTACAGTGGAGGAAGATGATCGACCTAGCGTTTGATGGGCAGGCGCTAACGGCGGCATTAAGGGCGGCCGCGCATCGCGTGACATTGCGGCTGTTTGGGAGAACGCGTCGGCAAGCTAAACGGGTCAATGCCGCACGTGATTTTTTTGAGGCTGCTTTGCAAGAAGGCTGTGAAGCCTTTCGGGCGTGGTATCAGGATTGGTGCGGCGGGGTCGACGCGCCCCGTGCGTAGATTGGTCAGCGGGCAGTTGAATGTTCTAGGCCCCCTTATGACAAGCGGCACGCTGCCTCATTTCCGAATAGACTGACGCTTTCGCTTGCGTGTCACAGCAGGCATAGTGCCTCGGCATGAAGCAGACGACGCTCGCACAACCCGTTTCGCTGACCGGTACCAGCCTGCACGAGGGGCATGACGTCACGTTGACGCTAAAGCCCGCTCCACCCGATAGCGGGCTTACATTGATCCGCACTGATCGCGACGGTGCAGAGGTGGGCGTCCACCCGGGCAACATTCAGGAAGTCCAGCGCCGCACACTGTTGATGCAGAACGGCGTTGAAGTTCACACCGTGGAGCACGTACTTGCAGCATTGTACGGCATGGGCGTAGACAACGCTGTCATTGAGCTATCGGCGCCTGAGCCACCGGCAGGAGACGGCAGCAGCAAGGCCTTTGTCGAGATGATACGGCAAGCCGGCATTACGGAACTGGATGCGGAACGCGCCGAGTTTTCACCGACGGACACAGTCGAAGTAAATGCGGGCGATGTCAGCATCCGAGTAGAACCCAATCCGGATGGGTTGGTTGTGAACTACACGCTGGATTACGGTGTACCGTTCATGCCACGCACGACGGTGGAGTTCGCTGTGACTCCCGACAGCTTTAAAAATGAGATCGGGCCGGCCCGTACTTTCTGCCTGGAGCAAGAGGCCAAGATGCTTCAGGCGATGGGTTTTGGGAAAGGCGCCAACACACAGAACACGCTGGTAGTGGGTCCTGACGGCCCGATGGAAAACACGCTCAGATATGCGGACGAATATGCCCGCCATAAGCTGCTGGACGTTGTGGGGGACCTTGCTGTTACGGGCTTGCGCCTGAACGCCAAGGTTACGGCAGTCAAATCAGGGCACAGTCAAAACCAACAGGTGGCGAAAGCGCTCAGGAAGCAGTACGAGGAAACCCGATGAACGAAGCATCACCGGAAGTCACTTCAGGCGCACTGGATATTCAGGGCGTCCTGAACATTGCGCCGCATCGCTACCCCTTCCTTATGGTAGACCGTGTACTTGAGCGAACGGACAACAAAGCCGTCGGCATCAAGAACGTCACCTACAATGAGCCGTGCTTCACGGGGCATTTCCCAGAACGTCCGATTTTCCCAGGCGTACTGATGCTGGAAGCACTGGCCCAGATGGGCGGGCTGCTGGTATTGGGGCGTGAAGAGAACATGGGCAAACTAGCCCTGTTCACCGGCGCAGATGAGGTCAAGTGGCGCCGTACCGTCGTTCCAGGCGATCAGATTCGCATCGAAGTAGAACTGCTGAAGGAAAAGCGCGGGTTGTGTGTCGTATCGGGCACGGCAAGCGTGGACGGAGAGCTTGCATGCGCGGCGACCGTGAAGTTCATGGTCACTGAAGAACGCACCAAGTAGTTATCAACTGAGTGTCAGAAACTTGCGAAGGGCCTGGTGAGGCGCTACAACGTTAGGCATCACTAACAGGGAGCAGCATCGTGGCACAGCAGGAACGCGTAAAAATCGCCGTCATTGGGGTAGGACACCTGGGCAAGAATCACGCGCGCGTCCTGAAGGAACTGCCGTCTGCTGAGCTCGTTGCCGTCGTAGACTCCGACCCCAAGAAGGCCGGCGAAATCGCCGAGCGCTTTCACTGCGAAGCCCTGACTGACTACGAGCAATTGAAGGGCCGCGTTGACGCTGTCAGCGTCGTCGTTCCGACCAAGCATCACTATCAGGTCGCCAGCTGGGCCTTTGAGAATGGGCTGCACGCGCTGGTTGAAAAACCGATGGCCTATTCCGTCGAGGAATGCCACAAGCTGAATGAGCTGGCCAAGAAGCACAAGCGCATCCTTCAGGTCGGTCACATTGAGCGGTTTAACCCGGCCTTGCGCAGCATCCGCAATGCGATTGCATCCGTAGCGTTCATTGAAGCTGACCGACTCAGCCCGTATCCGTTCCGTTCTACGGATGTCGGCGTGGTGATGGATGTGATGATCCACGACCTGGATATCATTCTGAGCATCGTGGGCAGTGAAGTTGAAGACATTCAGGCTGTCTGTACGCCGGTGTTGTCCAAGCGCCACGAAGATATCGCCAGCGTTCGCCTGACGTTCAAGAACGGCAGCGTGGCAAATATCACGGCTAGCCGCATCAGCGACAAGTCTGTTCGCAAAATGCGCATCTTCTGTGCGGATCGTTACCTGAACCTGGATTTCGCTGGAAAGCAGGCCTGGATCTATAGCAAGACGCCGAAACTGGATCAGGAAGATTTCCACGTCGAGAATGTCGATATCAGTGGCATCGACGACTTGATGCAGTTTGTGTTCAACGACCTGATCAGGGTCGAGCAGGTGGTGATCGGTGAAGAAGAGCCATTAAAGGAAGAGTTGAAACACTTCATCAACGCCATCAAGACCGGCGAGCGTCCACAGGTCGGTGGTGAAGAGGGTATGGCAGCCATCCAGCTTGCCCACGATATCCTCGACAAAGCTCGCGAGCACTACAACCGCCACGTGCCCGAAGAGCACCGTCGCTGGTAGTTTTCTCACAGGAATTTGAACAGGTTGGGCCATAAGTTACCGAAAACGGGTGTCCGTTCCCGGTTTGTGTTCCCGTTCGGTATCACGGTGGTCCATTTGGCGAGTAGCTAGATGTTACGCATGCCTCCCACATGCGTTACGTTTATGAAACGCTACTCGTAAGGCCTGATTTCATAATCACTTACATCCGTTACCGAGGGTGGGGTGCACGCCGGAGTTGAACTGCCAGAGATTTGGCACACGCGCTGCTTTGAATATTGTGTAGCCCACCAAACTGTTTATTGAACTGAGGAGTTCCAATGCGCAAGATTCTCGCGAGTGTAGCTTGTCTCGCCTTCGTCTTCTGCGCGGGATC
>JAGQRE010000019.1:0-12896 GCA_020425695.1 Planctomycetota bacterium | reverse complement strand
CACCCTGGTCGCTATCTGCATCGGTGGCTACGGCGCTGCCCAGACATTCATGCAGCAGCTTGCAGCACTTGCAGGTGGTACATACATCGCAGCTTAGTGAGCCGACCCGACCAGTCGGAACGCTTGGAGGAGAAGGGGGAGCCGAAAGGCTCCCCCTGATGTATTTGTCACGAATGCATAGGTGGTCCATCACGGTTGCAGGGTGGGACACTCAGTAACGCAGACTTTGACGACACGTTCCCGTTCGGTACCCAAGAGTACTTGGGGGCACTCGAACAGGTACATGGGGCTCGAAATATCCTCTTCGAAAAGCCTCGCAAGCGTTTATTTAGTAAGCATTTGTGTGAATCTCTCTGATCTGCCCTGGGCAAGTAACTGATTCTGTTGGATAATTGGCACGCACACTGCACTGTCGTTTAGTGTCAATCACGATCATTTATTGAACTGAGGAGTTCCAATGCGCAAGATTCTCGCGAGTGTAGCTTGTCTCGCCTTCGTCTTCTGCGCGGGATCGCTGGCGGCCCAGTCCACTGGGTCAGGCACAGCGACTCTCTCGAGCAAAGACTCGGCGAAGACGGATGCGCACGACCGCCCGATTGGCGGCGTGAATATCAAGCTTCCGCCTCCGACAACCGCACCAACCAACCCGCCAGAGCCGCCGCCACCGCCCCCGGCACCGCCACCGGCGCCGCCTAGCGAAGGCGAAGACGTACCACCGACGGAAACCCCGCCTGATCCGCCGCCGCCAGAAGATCCGCCGACCTACTACGGCGAGCCAGTCTCCGGGAAGTTCGCCTTCCTGCTTGACGCCTCAGGCTCAATGGGTGGCTCGCGCATCGCGACGGTCCGCGCTGAAACCACGAGCGTGATCGGCGACCTGACGGAAGACGACGAGTTCGACTGTGTTGCCTACGGCACCCAGTTCTCATCGACGCAGTCCTACAGCAAGTTCATGTGGGGCAGCCTGCTTCCGGCCAGCGACGGCAACAAGAGCGCAGCGGTAAGCTGGGTGAACGGCCCAAGCTGTAACCCGGGCGGCGGAACGCCGACTTACGCCTGCCTCAAGAAGAGTTGCCAGATTTACCCGGCCGACCTGACCAAGATGTTCCTGCTGACCGACGGTTCGCCGAACACCTCAGGTTCAGCCAGCCAGATCCTGGCTGACTTCCCGGGCTGGTGGAACAAGTTTGAGGACACCACCCTGGTCGCTATCTGCATCGGTGGCTACGGCGCTGCCCAGACATTCATGCAGCAGCTTGCAGCACTTGCAGGTGGAACGTACATCGCAGCATAAGCTGGACTTGGAGTTGAGGACAAAAAGGGGAGCCTTCGGGCTCCCCTTTCCATATACAATCACTTGCCGGGGTATTGGCGCGCAAGCCGGGAGCCACGAATGGCGGACAAGACAGATATCGGGCGTAGGCGTTTCCTGCATGCGGGCGCGGTAACGGGCGTCGGGGCAATTCTCTTGACCGGTTGTGGTCGCGGGAACAGCGATTCGGCACGGGGCAACGAGCCAGCCAATAATTCCGAACCGGAACCTGACAAATCCCAGCCGAAACGCCTGGACAAACGAGGCACTGTGGTCGGCGGAGGGGCGTTGCCCGGCGGGCAATTCTTTGTCGGAATCACCGATCTGGACGCCACCAATCCTGAAGCCCGTCATCCGCAGGACATTGGATTCCTCGGGCACGGGTTTACCCCGCGTCTGGACCGGCCCGAAGTTGTCATGATTACCGAAAAACACGGCGAAGGCTGTGTTGAGTACGACCTGAAGCAGGGCAAAGTTCTGAGGAGAGTCGTCGCGGCGCCCGGGCGCGAGTTTTATGGGCATAGCGCTTTCAGCCCGGACGGCAAGCTGTGGTATTGCACTGAGGCGGAAACGGGCAATGGAAGCTACGACGGTGTGCTCAGTGTACGTGACGCAAACACACTTGAGTTGCGCGACAAGACGTTCCCAACCCACGGAGTTGCACCGCACGACTGCATACTGATTGATGAGGGCGCAACCCTCGTGATTACGAACGGTGGCGGGCCTGTCGATCACGCCGATGAGCCCGCCAGTGTCGCCTACGTTGACGTGAAGACTGGCAATGCCCGGAAGTTGTTGAGGTTCAAGAACCCAAAGATCAACGCAGGGCATATCGCGATGTCAAGCAAGGGTGAACTCGTCTGCGTTTCTGCACCGCGTGATGGCATTGAATCCACCAGCCCCGACTTCCGCGGTGCCATCAGTTTCTATCATCCGGACCGCGACGAGTTTATCACAGCGGACGATCCGATCCGCGAGAAGATGAAGAGCGAGACACTCAGTGTTGCGTTTGACGAGGTCACTCGCGTGGTAGCCGCGACCAATCCGGCCGGCAACCTGGTCACGTTCTGGGATTTTGACAGCGGCAAACTTGTGAAGTCTCTCGACCAGTTCAAAGTGCCTCGTGGCGTTTCGCTGACGCTGGACGGGAAGTTCTTTGTTCTGACGCACGATGCATCGACAATGCTGACTCTGATCGACGCCGAGACGCTTGAACCACAAAGCGCACCCGTCGTTGATCAGTCCTTTATCAGCGGCTCGCACAACTACATCTTTGACCTTTAGCTGAGTCGGGATTCACCTTGGGTTCAGGGTCTGCTAGAAGCGGGATATGGCCAAGCGCAATTCCCAGCAGCCAGCCGACGAGGGCGACATCCTGCGCGAGATTGCCACGCGCAAGATCGAGGCCGAGCGCATCCGTGTTCAGCAACTCAGTGCTGAAAACGAGAAGCTTCGCACGCTCGCGGCCGACTTACAGCGAAAGATCAGCGTCGCAACCGCCCACGTCTCTGAGCTTGAGAAGAAACTCAAGGCGTCACTGAATGAGCGCGACAAGGAATACAAGCTAGAGCTAAAGGAAGAACGCGACCGCCTGACTGCTCAACTGAAAGACTTGAAAGAGGCCCAGAAACTCGAGCTCGAGAAAGAGCGAGATCGCTGGGAGAAGAAGCTCAGCGACCTAGATGCTCGGCACCAAAAAGAGGTGTCACGTCTACAGCAGCGTGGCGAGCGTGAGATTGAGAAGCTAGCCGGCGTCACGGATTCGGTCGAGCAACAGATGGCCGACCTGCGAGAGGAAATCGAGCAGGAGCGCCAGCTTCGGCAAGGCGCGGAGGCGCGACTCAAGCGATTGGATCAAACCGCCAAACGCATCGGCATTCGCAGCGGGCAGGTGACCGGCTTCGAGGTAGACAGCCCCGAAGAGTTGCTTGATGTTCTGGGCGAAGTCGATTCAGAGCTGCCACTGAAGATTCTTCGTGCCAGTGTTCGCGAACTCCGCAGTGCCGCTTCCAACGTGGAGCGCGCCTTCGCCCGTGCAGTCAAGGGTGATGAAGCCCGTGCCGAGCTGCACGATGCCGGCGTAGCGTTCGCTTCGGCGCGTGAATTGCCCGATACAGACCAATTGCCACCGGCACCCGCCATGCTTGTGGAAGAGGCGTTCACGATCATTTCCGAGGAAGTGGCTGATCGCATTAAGGGGCGGCATTACTCGGCCCTTGTCAGCGCTATGGCCAATGAGCTAGTCCGAGTTCTGCGCAACCAGCGCGAGGACCTGTCCAAACTTCAACGACTGGCCGAGATTGCAGAAGGCACAGAGTTGGTTACGTCAGCCAGGTTGCTGCTAAAGGGTGCCACCAGCCATCAGCAGGAGATCGCGGCCGCCAAGCTGCTGGCCGAGGAATTGCGCCAGCTTCGTGAGCAAGCCGCTGAGCAGAAGGGCAAGGTCAAAAAACTCTACGCCAGCGCCGAAAGTGGAATGGCCGGCGAGTGGGCGGTTGAAGCACTGCAGGCACTGGCGCAGTTGAAAGCTCTGCCGGCCCCTGATCGAGAGGCCGTGAAGCGCCCGCTTTATCACCGGGTTGTCGAAGGCGCGAGATTAGTACAGGAGCGCATCGACAGCGCCGTCAATCTCGGTGCAGAAGCCGAGGCCGGGCTTCGCGAGGGTGACGAAGCGTTTGCAGGTTTGGAGGGACTGGTTGCCACCGCCCAGGAGCTTTTGGCAGCAGCCCGCCGCGAGCTTCTCAGCAAGATTCAAGGCGAGCAGGACGCTCGACTGAAGATACAGGCCGCAAGAAGCGCTGTTTCAGAGGTCGGAAAGCGGGGGCAGCGAGCTGTCCGGATATTTGACGAGCAGATGAAGTCGCTGGATATGTTGCTGAACCAGTGGAAGGCGACCTACCAGGCGTATTCGTCACTCAGTCGCGACGTGGACCGGATTGAATCAAGCATTGAAGGCTCGATGCTGGATCTCAATCAGCCGCTTGAATCAGAGGGCGGGAAACGCCTGTACCAGATCATTCATGACTTGTCCGAACACCTGCCCGAATTCCGCAGCATATCGATCATGCGTCAACGCCTGTTCTTCCACCTCGAAAACCCGAAGCAGAGGGTTTTTGAGCTGAAGCAAGTGCGCGAGACTGCGGAAAAGGTTTCCCGTGCACTTGCCAATGTCGCGGCGAACAACCACGTCGGGAACTATCAGCTGACCATGGCACGGCTGTACGACATCTGGGCGTACCTTGAAGAAGTTCGCGGTGGTACACACAGCCAGTTGGCCGTGGCAGCCGAGCAAATCGAGCCGCAGATGTCGGATGTAATGGTGTGGGTAAGCAGCACAAACATCGATCTATTGACTGATGGCGAGCGCAGAGAGGTTCTGCTGAGTCTCGCGTACATGCGGAAACTCAAGAAGTCGATTCTGGGGATTCACGACCTGTCCCAACAGAGCGGTGGCTCGGAGGCTGTGCTGACCGCGCAGTTCGAGCACCGTCTGGACACGATGCAGTTCCCACCTGAATGGGATCACGTAACTGCAAGATTGTCAGACTTTTACGACGAGTTAGACCCCAACCCGCCGACTGAGCGCGAATCACGCTAGGTCAACTACCACCACATGCGATGTGCAATTATACGCATCGTTTAAAACGCACTATAGATAGCCGTGAAAAGTCATAAGTGCCATGTATATATGGGTATACATCGGCACTCAGCGGCTTTCTCCCTGTGCGATTAGTTCAATCCTAAAACGATAACCGGTCAAAACAACAAATTGCACTGTGCAATTTGTTGTTAGTGTGCAATTCGTGGGGTATTCTCATATCAGAAGTCAAATGCTGTACGGTCGCCAAGATAAATAGGGAGGTGTGTCATGAAAGCGCTCATCAAAATACGGAATCTCCTCGGGATGCTGGCCCTCACAGCCGTCATCCCCGCCGCTGTTCAGGCCCAGTCAAAGCCGATCATCTACGGCACGCCGACACTGGACCGCTCAGCCGCAGGACCCCAGGTACCGGGCACCGAACCGGTGATCTCAAAAATAGCGGAACTGGCAGCCAACGAGGAAGACTGGCAGACGCAAGCCCTGAACTCAGGGCTAGTTGTGAAAGACGACAAAGTGCTGCTTGAGGCACGCATCGCGAGTGGTGACATCGCCCACCTGCACGGCCTGCTCGAACTCAACGGTGGCAAGGTCGAAGTAGTAGATTCTCTGGCTCCGGACATGCGCCGGATCTGGGTGCGAGTTCAGGATCTGGAGGCATTGCAACAAATGATGCCTAAGGACGTCGGCGTCGAGTTGACGGTCTATCGGGCCCCAATCGCCAACTCTTACGGTCTGGAGAACTCGGAGGGCATCGGTGCGATGCGCACTGACATATACGAAGCCGGTGGCCTTGACGGAGCCGGGGTCACGGTTGCCGTGCTCGACATCGGTTTCTACGGCATTGAGTCATTGGAAGCGGGTTTGACTGACGGCGTCGGTATCAATGATGCCAGTGACCACGGCACCGCCATGGTGGAAGTGGTCCGAGACATCGCACCCGCTGCGCAGATTCTGACCTATCGCCTTGACGAGAATCTCGACGTCTACACGGCAACCGTGTCAGCCCTTGAAAGCGGCGCTGACGTGATTGTCTGCTCACTCTCCTGGTTTGAGCTTCCTGCACAAGGGCTGGCAAGTGACGCCGCCCGACTTGCACAAACCCGTGGCGCAATCTGGGTCAACGCGGCCGGCAACTTCGCCGATGGTGCTTACTACGAAGCGGAAGGCTTGCTTTCCGTGGACATTCCGGATGGAACCTTCCTGATGTTCGACGAAGCGAGCAGCGACTACATGCAGTGGATTTACGGTTGGGGTAGCAACGAGAACGTAACGCTGCACTTCGATTACGAGAAGTATGGCGAAGATGGTACCCAGAACTCCACGCTTGCACTGGAAGTCTTCGGCTGGGACCAGCTCAGCGGAACGTTCAGCCTCGTTGGCGCCGGCAACCCGGACCTTGAACACCAGGTGGTCAGCTTCACCACTGGCCTGCGCGGCATGGAGTACTTCCCCATGGTTCGTGTGCTCGAAGAGGCCCAGAACGGCCGCTTCCGGATGTTCAGCCCTGATGTGCAGTTGTACTACGCCAGCGTGGAAGGCTCGATGGCTAACCCGGCTGCTGTTGCCGGAGTAGTAAGCGTCGGTGCAGTGAACGTGGACGACTACACCTCCGAGGGCGAGCCGGAAGCCTACAGCTCACAGGGCGGCGGTATCTTTGATCTTACGCTGGAGCTCTGCGGACCGACTGATGTGACAACCGGGATCTACGGGCTGCAGGGCTTCAGCGGTACCTCCGCCGCGGCGGCCCATGTGGCCGGGCTGATGTCTCTGCAATTGCAAGACCCTGTCTTGCGCAAGGCTCCCACCCAGTTCCTTCGCTTCGTTGACATCGGCGATGAAGGCGCGGACGCAGAGTCCGGCAGGGGACTGGTAAAAGCCTATGTTGACGACTTTGAGCCAGACAACGTCCTGGGCAACGGCATTGAGCTGGTGGAAGTCGGGCACACGCTCAGCCCCAGCAGCGACATCGACTGGATGCAGTTCGAGCTCGCCGAGGCCATGAGCGTCGACATCGAAATCAGCCTGCCCGCCACCATCTACCTGTGCGGAGAAGACGGCGACATCATCGAAGCCATCAAGTCGATGCACTTCGCGGCGCTGCCGGCCGGTGTCTACCAGCTTGGAATCACTCACTCCGAGAACAGCCTGGAAGTTGCGACAGACCCGAGTTACGAAATGCGTGTGAATGCTTACTACGGTGCACCAGACGCTGTAGCCGACCTGACGGTGAACCTGACCTTGGACAGCGACGGAGAGCGCGGGACCGCGACCTACACCTGGACGGAACCAGCCGGGCTTCCGAACATCGGCTACGTCATTGAGGTCAGCGCCAACGAGAGCTTCGACAAAATGCTGGCAGCCGAGGAAGTGCGCGGAACGAGCTTCAGCATCGACGGAATCGAGATGGGCATGACACTGTATGCCAGAGTGACCGCGAACAACCCGTTTGGTTCCAGCCAGCCCTCCGCGACGGTTGCTGTCGGGCTTCCAGCCCAGGACTTCAGCGTGCTGCCTTCGGATGACGCCAACGATCTCTCCTTCACAAACGGGACGGCAGATACGGAAGTACTCGCCGCGCCGGCTGGAGTCGAAGAGAACGCCAGCGACGAAGCGGCTGGATGTGTCGGTACCACGACCAATGATGGAATCGCTCTGATGCTGCTGGCCCTTCTGGGCGCCGCAGTGACCCTGAGACTGTTGCGCACCAAGCAGTGCAAGGAGGTGAGTGCTGAGTAACGATTCGATGGGCGTCTGTGGTCTGCTGATAAGCCCCATCTCAACTGGCGACCAACAGAACTGAGTGAGGCACCCTCCCACCCGCAATCACAACCTCAGACGTCAGAAAGATCCGGTCCCCACGCCGGGTCTTTCTCATTGTTGGCCTTGCCCAGCCAGCGCGCTCCACAACGCGGGGTGGAGTTTCTGCAGTAGGTGGGTCTCGTGCTCAGTCATACGCTGCACCAGTGCGCTCCGGACCTCATGGGACAGTTCAGCCGGTCGATAACCTCTGAAAACAAGTGCTGGGCGCTTCTCAGCGATTGCCGCCCGCAGTTCAGCCAGCAATGCGTGCCCGGTTTCAATGGCTTCGATCAGCTGAGGATTCGCGGTTGGGCCGCGCTGGTCACGACTTTGCTCAAGCTCTCGCAGCATGGCTTCCATGACGGGCAGCCACGACAGCGAAGGTTTGGTTGCCTTCAACCGGGATGTCTTTCGCCCGGGCACGGGCATCGATACGGCCTGCGATGCGGCTATTCGAAGGCGAACGGGATTGCAGTATTCCGGGATGAAGCTCTCGCCGTGCACCGAGACGAACTCCGCGCGTGCGTTTTCGACTAGTTCGTTTGCAAGGGTTTCATGCCCCACCAGCAGGTGAGACATGGCGAGCGTACAGGTGTACGCGGCGTGGTATAGCGGCAGCCCTTGCTCGTCGGCGAGCGCGCACGCCTGCTCGGCGGAGACACGCCCGGTGTCGAGGTCGCCTGTTCGGAGTTTGATTTCAGCGAGATTGGCCAGTGCAAAGGCGACGGATCTTTGAATGCCGATCTCAGTCGCCAGCTCGATGGCTCGCTCCAGGTGGCCGATTGCTTGCTCGAAGTCGCCTTCGAGCATCAGTTGTCGTCCCAGATTCGCGTTAGCCGTAGCCACGCCCCGAGTGTCACCGAGTTCCTCAAACTCGGCCAATAGTTTGACCAGCTCGCGAATCGCCTTTGGACGACGATTGGTGTTGGCGTACATGTTGGCGATGTTGCCGCGAATCCCTGTTTTCAGCTTAGAGTCTGCGTCGCCTATCAACTGAAGCGCTTCAAACAACAACCGCTCGTGTTCGGCGAAGTCGCCTTGATTGTTGCTAAGCATAGACATGTCCATCAGGACCTGCGCGCGAAGGGCAGTGTTTCCGCCCGCGTAAGCCTTAGCCGACGCGAACACCTCTGTGGCTTCGTCGTGGCGCCCCAATACGATTCGGCACAACCCGGCTCCGCAAAGCCCGGCGACGATGTCTTCCGAGTTGTTCACCTCTTTCCCATGCTCTGCTATCTCCAGCCAAGTGCTTTCGGCTTCGAGGCGTCGCCCCATGTTTTCCAGGGCTCTGGCCTGCATCTGGCACACCTTGCCGTGCTTGGCTTCGTTGTAGCCGGCGCAGGTTCTGGCGTGCGCCGCGATGTCGGTCACGGCCTGCCATTGCGCGCGTTGAAACTCATGCTCAAGTTGCATCAGCAGGTATTTGAACTCTGTCTGTGCAAGCTGGTCCAGCAGTTCCGCCGAGGCTCCCTGCTGGGCGCGGTGCGCGTGCGTGGCTAGTTCCGCGGCAACGAGGTGCAGTTCGTTCGTGAAGAACTGTTCGGCAATACTGATTGCAGCTGTGTGCAGTTGTGAGCGCTCAGACGGTAGCTGTAGCTCATAGGCGACATCACGGTAGACCGCGTGGCGAAAAAGGTAGATATCTTCAACTGAGGCCACGAACGGCACACCTGAATTGCGGGACAGGTATGGTACGCAAACATGTCAAGCTCGACTCCCGAGAAATGAGCGTCAATTGGTTCGCTGGCGCTGTGTTTTAACTTCGCCGGGCTCGGCGTCGGTGTAAGCGCAATCCGACCGTTGCGGCTGCCAGTGCCGCCATCAGGGTCATCCAGCCACCAGGGGTTTCGCCGGTTGAGCAGTCGCTTTCTTCTTTGCGCTTGGAAGGAGATCCGATGGTGTAGCTTTGGCCGGCGAAGGGAACGTTGGTTAGTGCCGGCGTTACACCGGTGCTGTTTGCCATTACAAGCTGGATCGTGCCGTTGCGGCTGCCGCGATCTACCGTGACCGTCCAGACGGTGCCGAGACCTGTCACTGACTGAATGCTGGCCCCGGTCGTTTCTCCCTGAATGACGAGGCTGAAGTTTGAAGTCGTGAGCCCGGTGACACCACTTCCTTTGAAAACAACAATCCAGCGCAGTGTTTGCTCAACGGTTGGCGTATTGTCGAACCGTGCGATGGAAGCTACGTCAGGCTGAGTCGCTGTCGTGAAGGTGCCGGTCACCGAATAACCAGTACCGCCCGCGTTCGTGGCAAATGCACGGAAAGTGTAGGGCGTGCCTGTCTGGAGTGCCGGAGCGCCAATCGCAAACACGCCGCTAGTCCCGCTTATGGTCAGTACCGAAACACCGCTTCCGCCCAAAACGGGGTCAGCGTTCACGCTGGTAGGGGCGTAGACAACGCCGCGTACCATGATTGTCCAGCCGGCGTCGCTTTGTACCGTTCCGCCCAAGTCAGCGCTGAAGAACGACACGTTGGCCGAACTCGGCGTATCGACCGTGGGAGCCTGCGGTTCAATATCCTGTCCGCCGGTGTTGCCACTTACCACACTTGAGCTGTTGTTGAGCGTTCCGTTGAGATTGAAGATGCCGCCGCCAAGGGGCGATCCATTGCCACCAGCGTTGCCCCCGCTTGCGCCAGCCCCGCCGTTACCGCCGAATGCCATGTTGCCAGTGAGTGTTGTACTTTGCAGTGTCAGGGTGCCGCCGTTGTTGAAGATCGCGCCACCAAGTCCTGCCCCACCACCACCGCCTCCAAATTGACCAACTGAAGCGGAGCCGCCATTGCCACCGAGATTTCCGGCGCCGGGTGTGCCACCGTTGGCTGGTGCACCACCGCCTCCACCAAAGCCGCCGTCGCCGCCGTTCAAACCGCCTTCGAAAGCACCAGCACCGCCACCGCCGCCCCAGCCACCAAGCCCGCCGTTGCCACCGCCGATGCCTGCTGTCCCGGCCGCACCTCCACCACCGCCGCCAAGACCGCCGTTGCCACCACCGCCGTCAGCCACGGCGCTGTTGGATGACGAGCCTCCGCCTCCGCCGCCGGTGTTCCCGACGCCGCCGAGACCTCCGACTGAAGGCGCTTCGCCATTTTGTCCGCCGCCGTTGGCAGGCATGCCGCCCGCACCGCCGGCGGCGCCGACGCCGCCACCAGTGAGCCCAGCGCTTTGGCGCCCTCCGCCTCCGCCGCCGCTGTTGAGACCAGCATCGCCACCAGAATAGAAGAGCCCACCGCCGCCGCCGCCCGCGTTCAAGGTCGCATTGCCTGCTCCGCCGTTACCGCCCTGGGCCGTGTTGCCGGAGAGTACGCAGCCGGTCAGGGTAAGCTCGCCTTCGTTGAAAATTGCCCCACCCATGCCGGCACCGCCGCCGCCGCCGTTACCGCCGTCTCCGCCCTGGGCGAGTCCGTTGTTGATAGTCAGGTTGGTCAGACTGAGGGTACCGCTTGGTGCGACGTAGAAAAATCGGAAGCTGCCGGTGCCGCGAGTAATCATCGCACCGTTGCCTTCGATGGAAATGTCGCTTGTGATGGCGGGCAGGGCTGTGGGCCCGTATGTGAAATCCAGAGCCGTACTCAGGCTGTATGTGCTGTTCGTAAGCACGATTGTGTCTGCGCCACTGTTTGCGTTGGCGTTGTTGATTGCATTGATCAGCCCGGCTGTATCACCGGCATTCACATTGATGTTGGCTGCTGACAACGACCCAGCCAAAAGCGCAAGCGCGCCAAGAAGAATTGCCTTCATGGGAACCTCAACATCGCACCGGGGAAGTGCAGCGGGGTAATTGAGTCATCAGGTTAGTTGGAGAAACCGTCCACGACAACAAAATGCCCAAGATGCATCCCCAAATTGCAAAGGGCGCAGGAACCTTCCCCGCGCCCTTTGATTCAAACGTTGTGCACTAGGCAGAGCGGCGCGTGCTGCGAATGCTGACTGCAACCGCACTCAACAAACCAAGCAGCATCAACAAACTGAACCCGCTTGATTCACCCGTTGAGCATTCCTCGTCGTCATCGTCTTCCGGTGGTGAGGGGTCTTGCACAACCACGTTGAAGCTGCGGCTAGCGGTGAACGTACCGTCGCTTACCGATAGCGTGATGACGGCAGTGCCCTTAATGGTGGCCTGTGGCGTAATTGTGAAACTGAAGTTTGGAGCCGTGCCGGTGATAACGATGTCAGCGTTTGCGATCAGGGCTGTGTTGTTGCTAGTCGCAACCGGAGCATTAAGTGTGCCCGCACCCTGAGGGTCGTCAGCTGTGAAACCGATATCTCCGGTGGTTGTATCCGGTGCCATCAAGATGTCCGGAATCAGCGACAGAATTGGCGCATCCGTTGTGTCATTTGCAGTGACCGTGAACGTCGTGTCAGTGGAAGCCCCGTTGGTGTCGGTGACCGTAACTGTAATCAAGGCAGCGCCTACGCCGTTCGTCTGCGGTGTAACCAGAATCGTACGCGTCGCGCCTGAGCCACCAAGCGTGATGTCCGTGCCGGGCACCACCAACACCTGATTGTTCGACGTCGCGGTAACCGCGAGAGCGGTTGCCGCGTCCTCAATGTCGTCTACGGTGAAGGCCAGTGCGCCGGTGTTGGCGTTCATGGCAATGCTCTGATCGCCGATGACCGTGATCGTTGGTGCGTTGTTGAAGAGGACATCGATGGTGAGCAATGCTGTCGACGAATTCCCGGCGTCGTCGGTAACGGTAAATTCAATCTGTTGCGTGCCTACCGTTGCCGTCGGAGCGGCGGTGATGTCGCCGGTGATCGTACCGCCGGCATTGCTGATGTTCGCAACAGACAGTCCGGTCGGGACGGTCGTCGCGGTGACAACAAGGCTGCCCAGCGCCGTCGAAGTATCTGTAACGGTACCAATGCTGGCGCCGATCGACGTCGAACCTTGCAGAAGTGAAACAGTACCGGCTGCGACAATCCCCGGTGCAGTGTTGTCAACGGTTACGCTGGCGCTTGGCCCGGCACCGATGTCATTGCCGGCCGTGTTGCTGGCGGTACCTGCCGTGATGCTGATGGTGAACGACCCGTCACCGGTGATCCCGCTGACTGAAACTGTACGGGTCGCGGTGCCAGTTCCGGATACGGCCACCGTGCCTGCCGCAGTGCCCGTAGTGGTAAGCGTGACGTCGCCGACGGCCAGCGTAACTGCCGTTGCGTTGGTGTACGTGAGCGTGAAG
>JAGQRE010000199.1 GCA_020425695.1 Planctomycetota bacterium | reverse complement strand
GTCATGCTCATAGCCGCCGCGAGTGTTGCAGATGATGTCGCCGACGTTGAAGTAGTCGCTGAAGCCGTAGTCTTCCATGACTTCGGTCAGCAGCTTTTGCGGGTTTTCCGGGTCGTTGGCTTCTTCCAACTCAAGCGCCAGATGAAACTTGCCCTTATAGGCGGTGTAGTAGCCGGCGTTTCGCAACATGTGCCCAAGTGTCGGAACGTCGGTTGACATGCTGGATTGCCACGGCGTGTTGACGTTGTCGAAGACGCCCGTGTGCTGGATGTGCTGCCCGGTATAGATCACCGAGCGCGACGGCGAGCACACGTTGGACGCGATCTGGTGGTTCTCGAACGTCACGCCCATACGGCGCAAACGCTCGCGTCCCGGCACCGGAAACGGCCAGCGTTTGAACCAGCGCTCCTGATCAGAGGTGATTAGCACGACATTGTAGGGCCCGCGTGATTTGTCGGCCTCTGTTGGTTGCGGCTTGCCCGAAGTCGCGCAGCCGGCCACGGTGGCCGCAGCGAAGGCCGCCGAAGACTGCAAGAAAGTCCGGCGCGAGCGATTGGTGGATTGGTCGGGCATCTAAGTCTCCCTTGGCTCGAAACGAGAAGGCGCCCATTCCAAGATTCTACGGTGTCTTCGCGCACCTGCATACGGGCGCCTGCCGGCTGATTGTAGACCAGTAATTATCCTCCTGCGCCGAGGCCTACATTCACGAACGGTTGGAGCCAGAATCTGGCAACCGTTCTGTTTCTGCTGTCTCTTCGTGTTCTACGAGGTGGGCGTGATGGTATGCTCGGTCGCTGTGAAGGCCAGTTGTTTCAATCTGATGACTCGCGGAGTAACGGATGCTTAGCCGATTTTATGTGCATAATTACAAGTGCTTTCTGAACTTCGAGTTTTCGCCTGTTCGCTCTCAGCTTCTTATTGGGAGAAACGGAACGGGCAAGAGTTCTGTGCTAGAAGTACTTGCTTTGCTCAGGCTATTCCTTGTTGATGGGATTGCGCTGGTTCATCTCTTTCCCACTCGGACACTGAACTTCACGCAGCGCATCCGTACACAGCGATTTGAGCTGGATGTTCAGTGCCCAGAAGGATTATTAACTTACGTCCTGGAAGTCGACCATGAGCCGGACACTGGAAGAAGTCGAGTTGCGCGAGAGGAGCTGCTGGCAGGGGATGCGCCGTTGTTTCAGTTCATTCGTGGGCACGTTACACTTTATCACGACAACCAGCAAAAGGGACCGGAGTTTGATCTCGACTGGACGCGATCTGGGCTGTTCCATGTAACGCCGGGCCCAAGCAATAAGCGCCTCACCTGGTTTAAGGAATGGATAGCAAAGATCCAGCGGGTACAGTTGAACCCGTTCGCAATGGGCTCTCAAGCCGAGCGCGAAGAGTCGACCCTGTACTGGAACGGCAGCAATTTTGCCAACTGGTATCGGCATCAATCACAAGAGGATCAGCGATCACTTGCCCAGCTCTTTAGAAACCTGAGCGAGGTCATTGATGGCTTTGAGTCCTTCGCTCTCGTTCCAGCGGGCGAGAATGTCCGTATTCTCCGTTCAGTTTTCCCAGTTTCAGACGGAGGAGCGTCTCCCGCAATCGACCAGTTTGTGGGTTTTGAGCAACTTTCAGAAGGCCAAAAATGCCTTTCAGTTCTATACGCGGTACTGATCTTCTCTGCTCGGAAGGGAGCCCTACTTTGCTTCGACGAGCCCAACAACTTCGTGGCGCTGAGGGAAGTCCAGCCATTCCTCATGGAGTTGGAGAAGAGATCTGACAAGGAGGAATGCCAAGTACTCGTTTCGTCGCACCATCCCGAACTGATCAATTACTTCGCAAGCAGAGACATCTTTCTTCTCTCGAGAGAAGGAGTTGCGCCAACTACGGCGCGACGTATGGCATTTGACCCGGCTACCGGAGTCAGCCCAGCCGAAATGATCGCGAGGGGATGGGAAAATGGGTAGACCGTCTTCCATCGTTCTGATTTGCGAAGATACCCAGCATGAAGCGTTCGGTCTCCAGTTACTTCAGAAGCTAGGAGTGGGTAGCCGCGCGGTTCGCCTCCACACTGCTCCGAGCGGGGGCGGCTCCGGACAGCAGTACGTTCTGAACAACGCTCCGAAGCACATTAGCTCGATTCGGTGGAGGAACAGTATGGCCAAAAGTGCTTTGGTGATGATTGCTGACTGCGATTCGAGGGAACCGCAAGATCTGCGCAAGTTGGTAAACAACAATCTTGCAGCGGACGAGCTTGCTCCGATCAGCGTAACCGAGCCAGTTTTCTGCTTACTGCCCAACCGAAACATTGAGACATGGTGCGAGTGGGCAAGTGGATCTGCGGTCGACGAAGAGAACGCTTACCCCAAGCAGTCCAAAAAGGAATCGGAAGCGGCTAACAGGTTGGTCCAGCGCATAATGCAGATTTTACAGAACCCAACAGAAATCGACGACGTCGAACCAGCTTCTCTACGCCGTGCGTTGGAAGAAATTCGACGCCTGCGCGATTGGTGTCGTTAGCGGGACCGCCCAGACTTAGCCCAGACCTGAGGTGCTCATCTGCAGCAGCGGGATGATTACGGCTGCTACGATGCCGCCTACTACTACAGCCATGAAGACGATCATGATGGGCTCGATCAGCCCGGTCATGCGGCTGATTGAGATGTCGATTTCTTCGTCATAGGCGTGGGCGATGCGCTCAAGCAGTTGCTCCAGCTCGCCGGTTTGCTCACCTACTGCCACCATGTAGCCGACCACGGGCGGGAAGATGCCGCTCTTCTTGATCGGTGTGCTGATGTCGGTGCCTTCGACAATGCTGTCGTGAATCCCCTGAATCACTTCCTGCATCGCGCGGTTGCCGACGATCTTGCGGACGATGCGCAAGGCCTCAAGGGCCGGCATGCCTGAGCGAAGCAGCACGGCGAACGTAATCGCGAAGCGCGACACTGCCGTCTTTTTCAGCAAGTCACCAAACAGCGGCGTCTTGAGCTTGTACAGGTCGAACTTCAGGCGGAAGCTGTCCTGCTGCAATGCGCCCTGCAGGAAGAACATGCCGATCAACGGCCCTTTGATCAGCACTTCCCAGTAGGTCGACATGAAGTCGCTGAGTGTGATCAGGATCTGCGTTGGCAGCGGCAGCGGCACGTTCTGGGCGATCAGGATTTCGGTAATCTTGGGCACCACGAACGTCATCAGCATGATGACCACGAGCGTACTGACGGTCAGCATGATGGCCGGGTACATCATGGCGTTGATGACTTTGTTCTTCAGGCGGTTCTGGCTGGCGAGATACTCGGCGATGCGCGTCAGTACGTCGTCAAGCTGGCCTGAGGCCTGGCCCGCGCGCACCATGTTCACGTACAGCGTGTTGAAGTAGCCGGGGCAGGTTTCGAGGGCCGTGGCGAAATCGAGGCCTTGGGTGACTTGCTCGCGCAAGTGGCGCAGGGTCTTCTGCATGCCGGGGCTTTCGGCCTGCTCAATACATGCGGTTAGCGCTTGCGCCAGCGGGATGCCGCTGTGCAGCAGGGTTGCGATCTGGCGTGTGAAGGCGCTGACTTCCGTGAGGCTCTGGATCTTGTCGTTACCCTCGCTGCTGCCGGTGTCTTTCATGCGGGCAATCGACAGCACGCACAGCATCGCCAGCGCGCCGTAAACCAGCGCAAACAGCCCGGCGATGTAGTCGTTTTCACTGACCAGCGAGACAAACGGGCCGATGCCGTCGATCACCGCAAACAGCGTGGTGACCATCAGGGCCCAGGTGCGTCCCTTCAATATGACGTAGCCGAACATGGCCGTGGCGATCGCCGACATCACGCGCACGGCGACTGTGGCTGCCGTAATCGTGCCTTCGACGGCCTCACCGCCGACTTCGATTTCGGGCTGGTTGCGCCAGGCCAGCACAAGCTGCAACAACATGACGCCGGCGGCGATGATTGCCAGCGTGCCGGTGTACTGCACGACCTTTGGAAGCTGCGACGAGACGACGACG
>JAGQRE010000198.1 GCA_020425695.1 Planctomycetota bacterium | reverse complement strand
GTACACGCCCCGGTACCTCCATCCTCACCTTGACTTCGGGCGTTTGTGGAAGTGCAAGTCTTTGTCTTGCACGCAGCGGATCCGAGTTTGCCGCTGGACTCACGTAATGCGTTCCCTCCCTCCCACCACGAAGTCTGCCTGTTTCTCTCGTCGCGTCCAGCTCGGCTCTTGACATCCAAGAACTAAAAAGGGGTCAGGCTACTTTATAACGCCCCATTTGTAGGGGAGGCACTCGTCGTCGGTTGCCACCTTCGCGTCCGCGAACTTCACCCGCTTCGCGCCGATCCTTTTGTGCCGCATTCTTCAGACATGTTGCGGTGGGCGGTGGCATCGGCTTCCAGCCGATGAGTTTCAGCGCCTTCAATGCGCTGGCAATCGGCTGGAAGCCGATTGGACTCATCCGCAAGATGCGGATGCCACTCTTCATGTCGCTGCCGCTGCTTCTTGCTCTTCTTTTGATCCGAGGACTCGCAGGTCGCCTTCCAGCAGCTTGGCGATTGGCTTTGTGAAGTCGCGTTGTTGCAGCACGATCTTGATCACGGCTGTCAGCGGCGTGGCCAGGAACATGCCGGGGATACCCCACAGCAGCCCGAACAGCACCAGTGTCAGCACCACCACGACGGGGTGAATGCCGAGCGAACTCCCCATCACTTTGGGTTCGACTACGTTACCAATGGCGAACTGCACGCCGGCCGGCAAGCCGATCGCGAGGATCGCGACAACGAGCGAGTAATCTCCCAGCAGCACGACAGGAATTGGTAGCACGTTCGCAATCACCGATCCGATGTTCGGTATGAAATTCAGCATGAAGGCCATCACGCCGAAGACCAGCGCGAACTCAACGCCGAGTATCGCCAGAATCAGCCACGTCAGAAATCCCGTCAGCGCTGACATGGCAACCTTGGCCAGCACATAGCGCTGGATACTTATCTCGACCTTCTCAAGAAACTCCGGGCCTTTGCTGGCGCCAACGGCCTTGCCCGCGAGCATGAACATCAGAAACAGAAACACCAACGCGCCCTGGCTGAACATGTCCATCAGGGTCGAAACCGTGCCCGGCAGATAGTTCTTCACGGCCTGCTGTGGCAGGTTTTCCAACGCGGCTTCGACTTCTGATTTCGTCAGGCCGAGCGAGTTCAGCGGTGCCCATTCAAGCGCCTTGCTGGAGAGCTCGACGATTTTCTGCTGGTACTCACCTGCATTCGCTGCGACCTGCGCAATGGATGCCGCAATGACGGTCCACATGCCCGCAAACACGACCAGCCCGAGTATCGCCGTGGTTGTGACGGCCACCCAACCCGGCAGATTCCATCGCTTGCGTTGCAGGTTGATCAGCGGCGCGAGACTGAAGTGGAAGAACGCCGCAATCACGAACGGGATCAGCGCGCTGGAAAGAAAGTACAGCCCCGCGCACACGACGCCCGTGGCCAGTATGAACAGGCAGATCGTGCGTATGCGCTCAAGGTGGCTGACTTCTGTTTGTTCGGTCATTGACTTCCTTTTCGCTTACAGCAGCGGGCTAAGCAGTTGTGCCAACTGCTGCAGGAACCGTTTCGTGATCAGGCGGTTGCGCCATTCGGCCAGCTCAATCATGCGGGACGACTTGAGGTACCGGGCCTGCATGTCGCAGACCTTGCTTGTGAAGTCGCCGCTGTACACCAGCAACGATATCTCGAAGTTCAGGTTGAAGCTGCGCATGTCCAGGTTGACCGAGCCGAACATCGCCACGTCGCCGTCAACGGTGATCGCCTTGGTGTGCAACAAGCCGTCGCCGTACTGTGCGATCTTGACGCCGCCCTCCAGCAACTCTTCGAAGTAGGCCTGGCTGGCCAACTTGACGATGCGACCGTCCGGCTTCTCGGGCACGACGAGTGTTACGTCCACGCCGCGGGCGGCTGCACTCAGCAGTGCCATGCGCATGGCGTCGTCCGGGATGAAGTAGGGCGTGGTCAGGATCAGCTCTCGGCGTGCGCCGTAGATTGCTGTCAGCACCAGTTCCTGAATCGCTGATTGCGGCAGCCCCGGCCCCGACGGCACGACCTGCACGACCGTGTCGCCGGTCGGCTGGTTTCGCCGCAGGTCGAGCCTTTCGCTCATCTGGTCGATGCCTTCAAACGTTTCGAACTCCCAGTCGGCCAGCAGGGTCAGTTGCAATGCTTCGACGGCCGGGCCGGTCATGCGGGCCATGGCGTCGATCCACACGCCCGCGTTCTCGTCCTGCTTGAAGAGACGGGCGTCCACCATGTTCTGGCTGCCTGCATAGCCGATTGAGCCGTCGATGACGGCGATTTTACGATGGTTGCGCAGGTCAAGACGCTCAAACAACCCGCGCAGGACGCCGACATCGAGCATCGTTTCGATGCGAACGCCGGCTCTCAGCAGTTGCTGGAAGCTGCCATGTTTGACGAATTCGGCGCTGCCGGCATCGTCGACAAGCACTCGGCACGAGACTCCGCGCTGGGCCGCGCGAACCAGGGCATGCACGACATCGTTCACGCGCCCGCCCGCCTGCCAGATGTAGAACTGTAGATGGACGCTGCTGGCGGCCCCGTCAATGTCGGCGATCAGGCTGTCGAAGAACGCATCCTGCTCTTCCAGCAATTGCAACGTGTTGCCCGGCAGGGCCGGGATTCCGACGGTTCCCCGCGCAAGATGACGCAGGTTCACGGCCGCGGGCTGCAACCCGGAATCTTCGCAGGGGAAGTCTTCAGCCAGGCTGTGCAGCCAGGCTTGATATGGCGCCCGAAGTTCCTCAATGCGTTTTGCGCGACGCGAACCAAGCCGCCGTTCGCCAAACAACAGGTAGATCACCGCGCCAAGCAACGGCACCAGCAGGATGACGGCCAGCCACGCCAGCGTGTAGCCCACGGTGTTGCGGCGCATGATCACGCGAATGCCCAGCCCGATCCGAATCACCCAGTCGAAGGCAAGCAGACTGAGGGTGAACCAGTAAGGACCGTCCGAAAAGTATCGCCACATGGGTTCGACCGTTTACGTGATGCGCGAGGTAGTATAAGCCCGGCAACAGCAAAGCAACTCGAACAAGGAGAAAGAGATGTCAAGTGAAGGTCTGCACGCGCCACGCGAACGCCTGAGCAAAGAAACCATTTCCATGCACCAGGCGCTGACGTCGCTGATTGAGGAACTCGAAGCCGTGGACTGGTACCGCCAGCGCGCCGACGACTGCGACGACAAGGCGCTGAAAGAAATTCTGCTGCACAACATGCGCGAAGAGATGGAACACGCCTGCATGGCGCTTGAGTGGATTCGCCGCAACAACGAGGACTTCGCCAAGGAACTGAAAGAGAATCTGTTCAAGGAAGGCGAAATCACCGGGCACCACGGCTAGAGAGACGAAGGGGTCAGACCCTGTTTTCGCTGTTCGTGCACAGCCGGCCACTCAAGTATGACTCGGGCGAAAACAGGGTCTGACCCCCTAAGCCAATCAGCCAAATAGAAACAGGGCCGGGAGATGTTTCCCGGCCCTGTCGTTACTTCCAGCTGCTTACTTCCAGCGCTCGGGAACTGTGCCTTCCCAGCCGTACTTGTCGAGCTTGACCTTCAGCTCAAGAGTCTCTTCGCCTCGCTGCACGCGGACGGTGATCTCCGTGCCCGGGTCTTCGCTTGCGGCCGTCATGATCAGGCTTGGCATGTCGCGGACCACCACGTCGCCGTCAACGATCTCGGCGTCTTCGAGGTCTTCCGGCACGTCTTCGGCCAGACCAACCAGGTGCGTGATGATGTCGCCAGCCTTGATGCCCGCCTTGGCAGCTGCGCCGCCTTCTTCAACACTTTCGATCATCAGGCCGCCGTTTTCAAGCCCGTGGTCCTTCCACTCTTCGAGCGGAACGGAGTCACCAACCAGACCGAACTTGCCGGCCTTGCCGTGCCAGGTGCGAATCGTGGCGTCCTTCACAAACGCTTCGCCGGCGAACGGAGCCGCGGGGTTGGTTTCGCCCTTTTCATAGGGGACGAACTCAATCTTCTTGGTGCTGGTGTTCACG
>JAGQRE010000197.1 GCA_020425695.1 Planctomycetota bacterium | reverse complement strand
TTCTCAAAGGGTGGTTCGTCACTCACAGCAGGAAACGTCCAACTGCTGTGTGTTCGGCACAATCTGACGAAGCGCGACAAGATCCAATGACGGCAGGCAGAGTTGACTCGTAACTGTCTAGCTAATCTGAAAAACAGGGAACCCCTCGGGACCTATTCGCGTCTCAAACTCCGGCATGCCACTTGGTCCTAGAGGGTCCCGCGATGAAAACACGTAAGCCATTATACCTACTTGCTTTAGCTACTGTCTTGTGCGCCGGCTCAATGGCTGCGCAGGGTATTGTGATTGATCGCCGGATTCGACCGCCTGAGCCGCGACCAGTCCCGCGGACCCAGAATATTCAGATCAAGAGCCACAAGGTGGACACGGTCGTTGAAGGCCAATCCGCCACAACCACTGTCACACAAACGTTTTACAACCCAAACAGTTGGCAGCTTGAGGGCACGTACATGTTCCCGCTGCCGGAAGAAGCGGCCATCAGCGACTTCCGCATGACCATGAACGACAAGCTGGTCAAAGGTGAACTGCTCGACGCCGACAAGGCCCGCAAGATCTACACAGACACGGTCCGCCGCATGATCGACCCCGGGCTGCTTGAATACGCCGGTCGCGGGCTGTTCCAGGCGCGGGTCTTCCCGATCCTGCCTGAAAAAGACCTCACCATCACCTTCACTTACACTGAGCTTCTGCCCTATGACAACGGGCTCGTGAGCTTTCGCTATCCGTTGCGCACGGGCAACTACTGCGCGCTACCGTTGCAGAACATCGGCGTGAAACTCACGCTCAAGGGTGAGCAGGCCCTGCGCACGATTTACTCACCAACCCACAGCGTTGAAATCATCCGCAAGGGCGACACCGAAGCAGTGATCGGCATGGAGTTGAAGGACAACCTGCCGGGCAACGACTTTGAGCTGTTCTATGGCTACGCAGAAGGCGCCGTCAGCGCCAACGTCATGAGCTACCGTGAGGGCGACAAGCCCGGCTACTTCCTCGCGCTGCTGACTCCCAAGATCAAACTCAGCGACGATGAAATCCTGCCGAAGGACGTGATCGTCGTGCTGGATACATCCGGCAGCATGGACGAGGACGGCAAGATCGATCAGGCTCGCAAGGCCATGAAGTTCCTCGTCAACAAATTGAATGCAAAAGACCGCTTCGCGATGATCACGTTCTCAACGGAATCCCGCCGCATGCACGACTCGCTGACGCTGGCGACGCAGGAAGCCAAGGATGACGCCGTCGCCAAGATCGAGAAGTTGGAAGCCACGGGCGGCACCAACCTTGAGGGCGCGATTCGCGACGCCTACGAGCTCGCCAAAACCGGCGAAGTAGAAGGCAAAGGCTCACGCCCGTGCTACGTGATCCTGCTGTCTGACGGACTGCCGACCACCGGCGAAATCACGAACGTCAAAGCGCTGGCAAAACTAGCACGCGAAAGCCGCGCCGCCAACGTTCGCATGTTCCCCTTCGGCGTCGGTAACGACGTGAACACGTGGCTGTTGGATACGCTGGCCGAGGAGAACAAGGGTCAGCGCGAATACGTGAAGCCCAAGGAAGACATGGAAGTGAAGGTCAGCAACTTCGCGAACAAGATCGCGTCGCCGGTGCTGGCCGACGTCAAACTCAAGATCGACGGCGCCGAAGTTCACGACCTGCACCCGCAGATCCCCGGTGACGTCTTCGCCGGCACGCAGCTCTCGATCCTCGGGCGCTTCGACAAGCCGGGCAAGCATCAACTGCTGCTTGAAGGCACGGTCAATGGCGAAAAGCGCGTCTACGAGTACAGCATTGACCTGACCGAGAAAGACACCGGCAAGGCCTACCTGCCCCGCATGTGGGCGGTGCGCCGCGTCGGGTACCTGATGGACCAGATCAACATGAAGGGCTTCAATCAGGAGTTGAAGGACGAAATCGTCCGACTGGGCACGCAATTCGGTATCGTCACCCCGTACACAAGCTTCCTGGTCGTGGAAGACACGCCCGTACCCGCAGCCGGCGAACGCATGCCGGAAGAAGCACGCCGCGACGGCAACGCCCTCGGTGGCGGCGCCGGCGGACGTGGCTGGGGCAATGAGCCACCGGCCGCACCGGAAGACCAGAAGGGTGACGACGCAGTCAACCGCAGCAAATCGAACGCAGACCGTCGCGAAGCAGGCTCAAGCGCCGATGCCGAGGAAGCGGAGAAAGACGCCGCTGACTCAGTCACCGAACGCGCCAAGCGCGCCGGCTTACGGTCACGGGCTGAAGGCAAGAAGAGCAAGCTGAAAGAGCAAGGCTACAGCGACAAGGCCGCCGCCGAAGCTGCCGCAGACGTCGTAAAGACCGTGGGCACACGAAGCTTCGTCTGGAGCGACGGCATCTGGCTCGAAAGCGACCTGACCAACGGCGAGCTGTTCGGCGCGGAAGTGGTCGAGTACCTCAGCGAGCGATACTTCGAGTTGGCCGAGGACGCGCAGGTGGCAAAGCTGCTGGCACTGGGCAACGAAGTAATCTTCCGTCACGGCAAGTCCTCAATCCGCGTAGTAGACCGGACCGAACAGGCGGAAGGTGCAAAGGACGGCGCAGACGAGACCAAAGAAGGCTAAGAAGTAGGTCAATCGAGTGTAAGGACTGGGGCAGATGCCAAAGGCATCTGCCCCAGTCGCGTTCGAAGGGATTCCTCGGCTCGTAGTTCCTTGCTCGCACATCCAAATCCTCTTGCTACACTGACAGTCCCCCCGCCGGCTAAGCCCCGGCGAAAATGCAGCCGGGATGGCTGTCCGGTCCGCCGTACACCGCTATATTGGGTTGTACCGGAGGTTCGCAGTGAAGAGCTTCACGCTTGACTGGAAAGGTTGGTGGTTGCTGCGCACGCCCATGTCGGACGTGCCTGAACTCAGCACAAAGTGCTGCGTGTATGCCGTCATGGGCGCGAAGCTCAAGAAAGTCGGCAACGGCATCGGCAGCAGCGGGCGTGAACCGGTCATGTTCGGCGTGCACAAGGGCGACGAATCAATCAAAGACTACCTGCTGAAACTGCAGAAAATGTCTCTCGGCGTATTCGCCCTGAACCGCTGCAAAGAAATCAAGAAACACCCGACGATCTACGTCGCCGCGTTGCCTGAAGACATAGACCTTGGCGACCTCGCGAGTATTCTAAGCCTGGTCTACGGCGCGGTACCATTTGCCCCGAAACATCACGCGATGCCCGCGCCATACAGCGGCGAGAAGTTCCACATCGCGAACCAAGGGCGAAACCCGGGGCTGCCGGAAGAGATCTTCCACCGCGAAAAGAGCGAAGACTCCGACAAGACACACGACCCGGACGCCACCCAGGACGGCGAAGCGGACGCGGCCATGTCAGCCGCGATTGCAGCCGAGGCGCAGGCCACTCGACGTCTCACACAAGAAGAGATGGATGCGCGCGGCATTGCCACCGAAAAGGTCGCCAAGCCACCCGGGCAGATTCCAACTGAAAAGCTGGAGAAGCCGCCGAAGCTGATCGAGACCACGAAGGTGAACAAAGATCAGCTCGAGCAGGGGCTGGCAACCGAGCGCGTCCCGAAACCGCCCGGCGTAAGCGAAAACGACACTGAGTTCGTACCCAAGCCAGCCACTGAGGAAGACGCTGAAAGCAGCGAGCCGACCATCCTCGACGAGGCCGGGCGATAATTTTCAAGAAATGACTAAAGCCGAAGCGGTCATCTGCCGATGAACGATGCAGACGACATTTGGACTTTTGGGAAGGACGAGCCATGGGCGACACGAAGAGTATCTCCAAGCGCACACATACGAGTGTCCGCCTGAAGCGGACCGAGAGTCGGCGACAGCCTGTACCCGGCGCTGAGCCGGTGAAGGCACCAAAGCGCCGACGCAACACACGCACCGGGCGCGTTGAAGCGATGAGAGTCGCGATTCAGGACGCTAACTTTGATCTTGATGTCACGTTTGCCCAAGCACTTCGGAAGATGATCGAACGTGAGCTGGACTAGCCAGCAGACAATCAACCTGACAAAGCCCCCGGCTCCCAAG
>JAGQRE010000196.1 GCA_020425695.1 Planctomycetota bacterium | reverse complement strand
GTGAACTCAGCAGATTCAGCTTGGCGCCCTCGTTTTCGACGTTCAGCTCGACTGTGGTTGTGACGGCGATGTTCTGCGTTCCGATGTTCTGAACCAGCGCACACAGCTCGACTTCATCACCCTCCGTAAGTCCGCGTGGCCCAACAAGTCGCACGCTAAGGTCTCGGGCACACTTGAACGTCCCGCTTGTCTGGCCGACGGCTGCCAATCTGTCTGCTGCCGTAGCCTCAAAGGTCCATTCCGTAAGATTGTCGGGCAGAGTGAAGCTGATGGTCGCGATACCCTTGTCGTCGGTCCGAATCGCCGAACTGAAGTACGCGCTGTCACGGAAGTTGTCGCGTTCGCTCGGTTCAGCATGTGGTCGTCCGCCGCCACCCCGTGCACGCCGGTGAGCGAAGCCACCCTTTCCGCCTCGACCACTGCCGCCTCCTACGCCGCCACCTAGCCCAACCGCGCTGTCGCCGTAGTACGGGCTCGGCGCTTCCATGGGCGGTTCACCCTCCCACTCTGCATTCATGGAATCTCGCGCATCTTCCACCACGCGGGTTTCCTCAAACAAGTCGCCTGGGTTCTCCAGCATGTTCAACAGACTGACATTGCGCATCGTCGTCCAGCATTGAGCTCCATAGAAGAAGCTGCCGATCGGCATGTCGTATGTCTTCCAGCGTTTCACTTTGGCGGTGCTGCGACGAGTCGGGGCGATCCGTGTGCGGTCGCCTACGTTCAGGTCTCTCGCGACATACTCGCTGGTCCCGCTGAAGAAGTGATCGTAAAGGCTAAAGCCCTCAAGTGCACTGTCGGCGAATTCCTTGAGTGCGCTGTCCCAGACCGAGAGCGCAACTTCAGCCGACACCGGTTCGCCTTTGTGATTCACCGTAAACACGTCGGCCTTTGCCTCTTCGCCCGGGCGGTACACTTCTTTGTCAAAGCGTACCGTTGTGCGAATCAGTTTGTTTGCGGGACGAATCCTCACTGCATACTCCGTGGCATCAAACCGTCCATTGCGCACCGCCCGCAGGCTGACGTGAACGTGTGGCGCTTCGCGCTCTGTCAACGCGATCGTATGGATCTGAGTCGTGCCGGACGTAAGTGTGTAGTGCCCCGACTCGCGCCCGTCCGCATGCATGCCCACAAGTATGCTTCCCGCTGATGGCTGGCAGACGAGCATGCGGGCCGGTTTCGTGAGGTCGTAGTTGTCGTACTCGGGCAGAACCTTAAATCCCCTGTTGTCCAGATCCCCCGCGCCGACGTGGAGGACATAATGGTTCAGCTCGAAGCTCTCGTCGCCGGACTCACCCTCCAACTCAATGAAGTATCGCCCGGTCTGACGCGGGAGCGCGATTGAAACGAAGTCGTAGCGCGCGAAGTCATCAAACTTGTTCGATACAACGCGCTTAATACTCGGGTTGCGCCAGTTGCCTGACCGGAGCGACGCTTGATCGGTGATGCGCCACACGGTGTACGTACCGGTCGCACGTTGACGGCGGCCGGTCGAATCCAGCACACGCAACTTGAGACCCAGCGCCCTGCTATCGTTCCAGTTCGCGTCAGGCCAGTCGCTCGACACCGTGATGCCGCTGCCGCTGATTTGTGCTGATGCCTGCGCCCTAACGGTCTGTCCTCCGGGGCCTTTGCCCAAGGCATCGATCGTTAGAGTGACGGCTCGGCCGTCGGCATCCTTACTGATCTGCGCGGTATCGAGTGGGATCTGCAAACGTCCATCAAGATTCGTACGCCCGCGACCAGCGACCGGTTGCCAGTCCTTGCCATCTGCGCTGCGGGCGCGAACGCTGTAGCTAACTTCACCACCCTGCACCATACCCCCAGCGAGGTACCGGAACGCAACAGGAACCTCCGCGTTACTTCCGGGCAGGAGAGCCTTCTGCGGCGCTTCTATTTCGAGCCGGATGTCTTTTTTGAAGTACTCCAGCACGGTCAATCGGAAACTTCTTAGGCCGCCAAGTCGGGGGTTACTGATCAGAACCTCATAGTTACCGACGGGCGAACCGAACGGCACTTTGAATCGTGCGGTCGCACAGCCGAAATCGTTGAGTCGAACCTCCTCGCGATACTGCTCAATGCCGTCGTACATGACGCGCAGCAGTACGGGCTCACCCTCCATTTGTCCTTCGCCCATCGGCAGTCGAGCTATGAGCCGCAGCCAGGCCGTGTCGCCGGGGCGGTACACGGGACGATCGGTGTACACGAAAGCACGGATGTCGGTTTCGGGCGCCGGTTGCTCTTGCGGTAGCCACGGTGCCGGAGCCTCAATTGTCTGGGGGTCTCGAGCGTCGTTGACGAGATACAGAGTTCCGCTGACATCGATAGTTGCCCAGAAGTTGCGCAACCCGTGAGGTGGCAGCGCAACCTCAAGCAGCCCGTTGGCATCAGTTGCGCCAACGAGATCGTGCTGGACCATCCTGCGTTCTTCTCGGAATCGAGTGACCGTGCGAGTGCCTTTGGAGGGATCGTTGGCATCGACCGCAATGTCTTCCTGATAAGGAACCTTTACATGAAGGTTCTCGACGTAGCCGCCGAAGATTCGCGCATCATAAACAGGGCGCCCGTCACGCGTGGTCACCCAGAACTGCTCGGTCCCCTCCAGCCTGCGACGCTGGACTGTCATGTCGGCGATTTGCACAAGCTTGCGTTCGAGTACCGGGCCACCAACGACCTCAAGCAAGTACACACCCGGCGTGCTGGTGTAGAGCGGCAAGTTGTTTCGTGAGTGGTAGAAGTGCTTCGAATCCGGATCCAGCTTGAAGCTCTGGTCCATGACACTTGCCCCAAGGGCCTTTTCGAACCCTGGCAGTTTGGCGATCTCGTCGAGGTCAGCATACGCGTGCTCGGCGTTGGCAACGTTGCTCACCACCATTGACAAGTCAAGAGGCCGCAGGCTGACCCGAACCTCGCCAACATTCCTCGCGAACACACTGATGTTCAGTGGTTCTCCCGGGGCAACCAGCGCGTTGTCGTTGCTGCCGGTGCTGAAGCTCGTGAACAGCTGCGGAAACTCGATGACTTGCAACAGGCGCCGGGCTTCGCCGATGTAGCGCGACTTCGGGTGATCTCTCTCAAGCTGCGCGAACTCTTTGCGGGCCGCCTCAAAGTCATTCAAGTAGTACGCGACATAGCCAAGCAGGAAACGAGCTTCGTCATCCCAGATGCTGTTTTTGAAGTCACTCAGCAGTTTGCGCAGCAAGGGGCGCGGGTCGCGGGCGATGTCCGGTTCCGCTTTGCCCGGGTTGCGCCAGTCGGTCAACTTTGCGTTCAAGCCGGCGTTGCCGTACAGCCCGGCGTTGATCATCAACCCCGCGCGCCGATACAAGATCGTCGCTTGCAGCGCCTTGTCTTTGAGGTCCTTGGCGTGGTGTGTTGCCGTTTCCATGAGGGCGTTGATCGTGGCAAGGCTCTCATACTCCGGCTGGATGTAGTACCCACGCCGCGTGAAGGGTTCCTCTGATGGCTGGGCGGCGTCCGGCAGGTTCTCATCGTCTTCCGTCTCTTCGTCTTCCGTCACTTCGTCGGTGGTCTCTTCGTCAGCCGCGCTATCCGACGCTCGCCCGCCCACTCCGTATTCGCTGCCAAAAAAGTACATGCTGTTGCGCGTCTTGCCGTGCAGGCGATCGGTTACTTCCATCAAGTCGCAGTACTCAAGCGTGATTGCCACATGGCGCTCAACCTTGGACTTGGGCAATGCACCGGGCATCGTGTCCAGATACACGCGACTGGCTTCGTGAGCCATGGACACGAGATCCCTCGCGATGCCTACATCCACGCCTGCCATGTTCGCGTAGCGCCAACGCCAGCGGTCTTCCTCTGGGACTCGCTTGAGGTCCAGATCGTAGACACGGTTGCCCGTACTGCCGTTGGTGTGGTAGTCGTGGTCTCTGCTTGCGAAGTACATCCCGGCCATGCGGAAGGCGTCGATGCGCTTGTCGAGACTCTGAATGCGCTGGATGAATGCGGGCAGCCCTTCAGAATTCAATTCATCAAACTGCTTGTGCTCGTTTCCTTCTGCTAGCGAAACCAGCACTCGGGTGACAGCCCGGTCTC
>JAGQRE010000195.1 GCA_020425695.1 Planctomycetota bacterium | reverse complement strand
GCGCTGTACGTGCCGGGCATCCAGTGGCCCAAAGAAGACGGCAAGCTGTTGGTGCGTAACCTGCTTGAATGGGGTGTCTGGTGCGATCGCAAAGAGAAGGCCGGCGAGTACCAGCAGATTCGCAACAACCTCGCTTCGGTAGGGCTGGCGAACAACGTCGGTTACACAATCGACTGGAACAGTCAGGACATCACCGGTTGGCTTACCAGTTGCGGCAAAGCGCTCGGCAAGGAGACGATCTTGGAAATCCTGACCGCGCAGGGTGTACAGGACGAGAAGAAGTTCCGCGACGCCCTGAATGCCATCAAGTAGGCAGCACACATACAATGAAAGAAGCCCGCCAATGGCGGGCTTCTTTCATTGCCATTAAAGCTATTCGTCATGCCCCAGCTCAAAGCTGTCTTTGATTTCCAGGTCGCCTTTCCTGATCAGCACAAACAACTTCGTGCCCTCGGGCATGTCTTTGGGGACCCGTACGTGGCAGTCGAAGCAGTCTTCGTCGGCGCGCCATTCACCCGCCGAGCGTTCTTCGAGTTCTTTGCCGTCCTTGTCGCCGATCCAGACCGAGACTTGGGCGTCTGAGAGATGATCCTTGTCCTTCATGACGTGCACTTCAAAGATGCCTTCCTTGCCGCCTTCGACGTCGCCGATCTGCGTTACGCCGTAGTGGATGCCGTCCTTCATGCGGTGACCGAGGTCGTGCTGTTCGCCGTCGTGAGCGTCGCCGTGGTCGTGCCCGTCGTGGTCGTGCCCGTCTTCCGCATGATTGCCTTCGTTGTGTGTGCCGTTCTCGCCGCCGCCGCCGCACGCGGCGATCGCCAGACATGAGACCGTAATCAACATCGTAACTAGAAGTTTCTTCATTGTGCTGCTCCTTGGTTTCCAGGGTTTGGTTCTTGGTTGGCTGGTGGAGTACGCGGCCCGATCAGCAGATAGCCTGCCGGCACAACCACCAGGTTCAGGAATGTTGACGTGACAAGACCGCCCAGGACCACGACGGCCAAGGGGGCAAGTAACTCCGAGCCGGGCTCGCCGGCCGCCATGGCCAGCGGGATCAAACCGAGCATCGCGGAAACCGCCGTCATCAGGATGGGAATCAGACGTTCGCTGGAGCCCTTGATGATGGCATCGCGAGTGGAAAGCCCTTCGTCGCGTTGCAAATGCTGATAGTGCGAGACCAGCAAGATCCCGTTGCGCACGGCAATCCCGAACAGGGTGATGAAGCCGACCATGCTGGCGATGCTGATAACGGGCGCTACGAACTTCCCGCCCTGCATGAGCGCAAGCAGGTTTGCAAATGGGTTGGCAGACTCGCTGATGAAGATCGCAACGATGCCACCGATCAGTGCCAGTGGCAGGTTCAGCATGACGAGTAGCGCACAGCGCATCGACTTCAGGGCAAGGTAAAGCAACAGCAGAATAAGCAGTACTACGCCTGCGCCCATGATGTACAGCGTGCGTGAGGCCGACTGCTGAGCCTCGAACTGTCCGCCGTAGTGTACGGCGTAGCCATGCTTCTGGACGATCGGGTTGACCCGGGTCTGCACCTCCTCAACGAGGTGCCCCATGTTGTAACCCTCGGCCACATTCAGCGACACGACCGACTTGCGCTGTCCGTTCTCACGTGTGATCAGGTCGCTGGCCATCTCGACGCCGACGTCCGCAACTTCGCGCAGCCTGACTCTTCGACCCTGCGGTGACACGAGTACGAGGTTCTTGACCTGTTCCATCGTTTCTCGCTGGGCGGGGTCCAGGCGCACAACCATCGCGTAGCGGCGCAGCCCCTGGTTTACATCCGCGACATTCACGCCGTTGAAAGCCGCTTCAACTTGCTCTGCGGCGTCGGCCGGCGTGAAGCCGTGCTGTGCAAGGTCGCCGCGGCGATAGTGAATCGGGATTGTTTCAATCATCATCTCCCGGTTGGCAGCTACGTCTCGTGCGCCGGGCAGGCTCTTCAACTCACCTTCGATCTCCTTGGCGATTTGGCGCAGTTTGTCCATGTCGTCGCCGTAGACACTGATGGCAATCGCGGCGGGCGTGCCCGACAGTACGTGGCTGAGGCGGTGTTCAATTGGCTGGCCGACGGTCGTTGTGATACCGGGGATCTGTTTAAGTACCCGGTCAATCTCGCGCCGGACTTCTTCTTTCGTGTGCCCCGGCTCGACGCTGACTTCGATTTCACTGACGCTGACTCCGTGTGCGTGCTGGTCACGCTCGGCCCGGCCAGTTCTGCGTACGACGTGACTGACGCCGTCAATTTCGCTCAGCCGTTGGTCGACGCCCTTTGCGAGGCGGTCGCTTTCGTACAGTGATGTCCCTGCGGGTGCGTTCAGGAAGATCGTAAATGTGCCTTCGTTGAACTCGGGCAGGAAGCGCGTGCCGTAAAGGCTCGCGAACCAGACGCTGGCGCCGGTCAGCGCAACCGCAAGAATCACGACAACGACGCGCATCTTCAACGTCCCGCGAAGCACCGGCACGTAAACCTTCTTCAGACTGCGCACGAGAATGGACTCTCGCTCGGGGCCTGCTTTCGCCTTCTTCAGCAAGAGTTTGCACATCGCCGGTGTTACCGTGACTGCAACAAACAGCGACGCCATAATGCTGACGATGTAAGCCAAGCCCAGCGGCCTGAAGAAGCGACCCTCCAGTCCTTCAAGAAACAGCAGCGGCACGAAGACAATGGCGATGATGATCGTGGCGAACACGATCGAGCCGCGAATTTCGTTGCTTCCTTCATAGACAACCTGAACGTGCGGCTTGCGCAGCAGGTCTGGAAGCGCCCGATTTTCGCGCAGTCTTCGGAACACGTTTTCGACATCAATGATGGCGTCGTCGACAAGTTCACCAATTGCCACGGCAAGCCCGCCAAGCGTCATTACGTTGATGTTCAACCCCATCAGCCACAGTGCGAGGATGGCGACGGCCAGGCTTAGTGGAAGCGCCGTCAGGGTAATCATTGTGGTGCGTACGTTCATCAGGAACAACACAAGCAGGATGGCCACAAGAATTGCCGCGTCGCGCAGAACCGTGACGACGTTGTCCACGGCCAGCCCGATGAAGTCACTTGAACGCATCACGTTTCGGTTCAGCCGGACCCTGCCGGTTTCGCCGTTGGACAGCGGGATGATTACGGTTTCGAGCAACTCACCGTTCTCGTCGCGCTCGTAAAGCGCGTCGAGGGCTTTATCAATGCTCTTTGTTAGTTCAAGCGTATTGGTCCCCGGTGATTTGGTGATCGTGACGATGACGGCCGGGTTGCCTGAATCAGAACCTGTGCCGCGCGACGGCGTGGCGCCCAACTCGCCGCCGCCGATGACGACGTCGCCGATCGTAACCGGTACGCCCTCGTGGTACTTGATCACGGTATTGCGAATGTCCGAAACATCAGTGACGCGCGCGTCCTGACGCAACGGCATCTCTTTGCCTTCGACGTTGGGAAGGTAGCCCGCGCTGGCTGTGGCGTGAGCTTTCTTCGCGGCCTCCACCACGTCCTGGATCGTGAGGTCGTAGAGGGTCAGTCGGTCCTGGTCTACGTCGATCTGGTACTCGGGCAGCTCGCCGCCGATTACAACAGCTTCAGCTATGCCGCCCACGGCGAGAATTTTGTTGCGCAACTCAAACTCTGCCCAGCCGCGTAACTCAAGCGGAGTAACAGAATCGTCGACGGGTGTGACTGACAGCAGCATCATCTCGCCGAGGATTCCGGCGATCGGCGCAATCTCGGCGTGGACTTGCTCGGGCAGGTTCTCGCGCGCTTGATCAAGCCGCTCAGCCACGAGCTGGCGTGCACGGTAGATGTCAGCACCGAACTCAAACTCTACCCAGACAATGCTGAGCGACATCGCGCTGCTGCTGCGCACGCGCCGCACGCCGGGAATGCCGTTTACGGCGCTTTCGATCGGGAAACTTACGTACTGTTCTACTTCGTCGGCGGCGTAGCCTGGGCACTCCGTCATGATGGTGACGGTTGGCGCGTTAAGTTCCGGGAAGACATCGACGGGTATCTGCCGAACGTTGTAGACGGCGTACAGAGTCAACACGACCGCAAACGCCAGCACGAGCGACGAGTTCTTCAGCGAGAATTCGATGATGCGTTTAAACACTGCTACTCCTCGTCGCTGTGGCTACCGGCGTGAAACGTTCCGTCCGCATGGAAGTGCCCATCTACGGCGGCCTTGCCGGCCCCTGTCAGCTTCAGCTCGTAGAC
>JAGQRE010000194.1 GCA_020425695.1 Planctomycetota bacterium | reverse complement strand
GTGCCCGGCACCGAGACGGCCGGCGGCACGTTGGTGAAGGCGTTGCCCGAGACGGTGAAGTCATACGGGTTTTCGTCTGAGTCGTCGTTAGCGATGCTGACGGTAAACGAGTACGCGTCGCCACTCACTGATGCCGTCGTAGGTACCACGTTGATCGTGAAAGTCGTGTTGCCGCCAGCCGCGATCGGTGTCGTGGGGATGCCAGTAACAGTAACCGTGTTGATGTTGGTAACACCGGTAACAACAACAAACGGGCTTGCACCAGTCAGGTTGAGCGGTGAGCCGCCGTTATTCTCGATGGTGTAGGTGATGTTTGAGCCAGCCGAAACGATGTCGACGTTGTCAGTGGCACTGACGGCAACTCCTGTCGCACCACGAAGCACGTCCATTTCATTGGGCTCAAACAACTGAATGTTGTCGAAGAAGTGCCCATCGCCGCCTGGGTTGCTGGAGTTGTCCTGACCCTGGAAGCGAATGATCACCTGGTTGGTGTAGTTCAGTGAGGCACCGACCAGCGCTGCAGATACGTCCACTGTCCGAGTGGTGTAAGTAGCGGATCCGTTGGCAAGTACATTGAGGTTGAGCACCCAGGTTGCACCGCCGTCAAGGCTGAGATACACACCGTCTTCGGCGTCAGACTCGTCCCCGTTCTCGGCGTAGTCGAACGAAAGTACCAAAGTGTTTGAGTTCGCGTTGTAGGCCGAGAGGTCAAAAGCGTAGTCAATCGCTCCACAGGCATCGCCATTGGGAAAGTCGATCATGGCGTGTTGCGTGCCGAGTGGCGAGGTCGTACCCGTTGTGATCCCGACCTGTACCTGGGCATCGGCACCAAACGTTGTTGAGCCCAGTGGCGTTGTCGTACCGGACGGGAAGTTACCCGTGATCTGAATCGCACGATTGGTGATGACCGTTGCCGGCTCAAAGTCGTCCATGAACGGCAGAGCACTAACGGAGCCGCCGACCGTGTGAACTGGACCGGTCGTGGGTGTTCCCGAAACAGCCCCGGGTGTCGCGGTTACTGCGGTGACGTCACATCCCATGGTGTTGCCAATTGTTGCATTGGCAGGAAGCGAGAAAGTGATCAGGAAATTGCCGACTGTTGGATTGGTAACGACCTCGCTCAGCCCCGTGAATGAAGCAGTTCCTGATGCGAACGTCTGTGTGCTGCCGGCTTGCGTGTCCGTTCCGGAATCCAGTACGCCGTTATTGTTGACGTCGCGCCACAGCTTTACAGCGCTGATCTCGCCGTCCACAAGCGTGCCTGTTTTCGCCACATCAACGCCGGAGATTGTCTGCCCGCCAGCTGCGGAGGTTGCTGTGAAGGCGGCAACCACACGGTCCGTGGTCGGACGGAAAACGATCGCAGCGCCAGGGCTGCTGTCAGCGATCGCCAGAGCCGGAGAATTTGCGTCGCCCGAAATGGTGAAGTCGAACGGGTTCTCGTCAGGATCGTTGTTAGCGAACGTGATGGTGCAACTCCACGTAGTCGCGGTTGTGGGCGTTACGTCAACAACCAGGGTCGTAGAGTTTCCGCTTGTCACTGGAGAAGTCGGTTGTGTGGAAATACTGGCGGTGCAGTTTGTGAGACCACCCGGAGCCGCAAATGGCGTGGTAAGGGTAAGGTCTTGCAAACCCAAATTGTCTATTGTGTACGTCAGAGAAGTCGCCGAGCCAGTAACAAGCGTTCCGACGGCATCGGTACCACCGTCAGCCACGCCGTTGCTGCCGCGAGTCACGGCGATTTCCGGTTGCCCGGCTGCACCACCGACCACAACGATTTGCCATGAGATAAGTGTCCCGGTGTCGCTGCCTGTATCGTCGCCAATGGCCAACGTCCAAGCACCGTTCGGCGAAATTGTGTTGTACAGCGCATCGAAGGCGGCTGTGCCTTCCGGTATGTACACACCGGCCGTAAATGGCGCTGCAGCACCGACGACGGTTACTGTTCCCGGTGTCGTCGGGTCAGTGGACGACGAAAATTGTGCGTACGTGATTGGACCTGCGCCACTGCCGTAGTTGTCACCCGAGCCGCCATTGTCGGTGCTCAAGTCAATTACACCGGCAGGAGGAGCCCCGTTCCGGTAGGGGCCAGACCAGTTTGTTCCGGGCGGAATCAGCCAAATGTCGAGGTCGGAATCCCAAGTGTGATCAATGCGGACATCTACACGGAGCGAGGTAATGGCTCCGGTAACCCCCGTCACGTTGATGGTGTCTGAGACGCCAGCTGCCGGACTGTCCGGAATAGCAACGTTCGGACTGCTAGTGAACGTCTGCGCTTCCAAAGAATTGGCTGCTACTGTGGCGAGTATCATCGCCGTCAGCACAACCTTTGCACCAAGAAAAGCTTTCATTCGTTACTCCCCACAAGATGGATGACGCTCATGCGCCTGATTCTCTAAACATCCGATCGTGAGGTAGTGGTAAGTTAGATATACAAACAGCCAATTGCCACATCACCCAACTAGCGTGGATGTGGCTAACGCCAACATGTTTGCACTTCTTACTTGGATAAGATCTTTCCCCACGAACGGCCAGTGATTCAACTCGTCAATATGCCAAGACTGCCTTCAATGTTCAACAAATCCAGACGAAAAGTAGAAGACCACCGCAGATTGCGAAGTCACGCACTACTGCATTCAACCCAAACTAATCCCGTCGCCTGTCGCAGAGAAGATGTACTCTCCCTCTTCAGGCGTGTCCATCCGAAGGAGCGGTAGCTTCGGATCTGTAGACGTCTTCACCCACCCGCGAGCTGCCATGCTTTCTAGGCACTGCATGGCGGCACGGTAGAGAAAGACTTCTTCGCCAGGTGTACCTCGAAGCTTGATCTCGGCCTTGAGTAGCGACAGGAAGTCGGTGACCTTCTTCACTTTGAGCAAAATGTCGTAGACGAGGAGATATGCGCCCGCCAACACGAGTACGTCGCCGTCACGCTCGAGTGCTCTAACCGGTCGTACTTCTCCGGCTTCAACCCTGGCAATGACTTTCTCTGTGGCGCCTTCCGTCCGCAGCTTGAATACGTTCCTGCCATCGATTCGGTAGACTACTTTTCCCGAAACATCATGAGAGAGTCGGTGTTGAACCTGCTTGACACCTGCCAAGTTGAACCCGCCGAACCCGACCTGTCCAACATTGTCGTCAATCGCGCCGTTGCTCAGCCAGCGGAACGCCTCTTCCGGGCTGAGCTTCAGCCCGGAGTTCCCTGCAATCTCGCTACAATGCTCCTGAAGGTCCGTGAAACAGCCGTTCGCGGAGTACCAGTAGTCCGCAAATTTCATATGCTGTTGAATCCGTTTACGTTGGATTTCGTTGTACTGCTCGCGAAGCCAGCTGGCGTCGTGTTCGCCGCGCTCTAGCTCCAGAATTGTGTAAGCGCAGTGCTGAGCGCAGCTGTGGGTGAGGGTCATACCCGCTGCAAGAATAGGATCCGCAAATCCAACGCTTTCGCCGCAAAGGAACCAGTTGTCACCATATGCGCGGTCCGAAAGGAATGACCAGTCTTTCGTAGCTCGAACGTCTCCCGTGGCAGCGGCGTCCGTTAGGAGCCTGGAAATGAGGGGTTCAAGCTGAATTGCTTCTTTGTAAAGTGTCTCAGCGTCCTTGCCACAGTCTTTGAAGTAGCTTGATGGGCAGACCAATCCGACACTAGTTTCATCGTCACTCAACGCGATGTACCAGAGCCATCCGAACGGAACGCTGCGTACTTGAACTCGGATAGCTTTTTCCTCAAGAAGCTCAACATTCAACCCTTGCTTCTTCCAGTAATCCCAAAATGCAACATTTTGAAGGATTGTTGGTGAGTCAATGGGCACACCCATTGCACGCCGAAGGACGCCAATGTTTCCACTAGCATCGATGTAATAGCGTCCCTTGAATGTCTTTTCGGATGAAGAGACCAATCCGAGTATTGTATCGCCGTCGCGAAGCACTTTAGTGACACCTGTCTCTTCAAACACTTCGCAGCCAAGCTTCGCCGAGTGTTTCAAAAGTATGTCGTCATATCTGGCCCGGTCTACTTGCAGGGCAACGCGCTTTCTCCAGCCCTCAAACGGGGCAGGACGCGGCGTGTCTAAGATGTCATCCCGTGGAATGAAGCTAAACACCCAAGGCTCTTGAGACTTTCCCCAAGTGTAAGTAGCGCCCAGCTTGACGACAAAATTGCACGCCTCAATATCGTCCCACACGCCCATTTCGTGCAGGACGGCACCCACAGCCGGAAGCTGGCTTTCGCCAACGTGCTCACGGGGAAACCGTTCCTTTTCAAGAATGGCGACCGTAAGACTCGGATTGTATTTCCTTAACAATGAGCCGACGGTGCTACCCGCTGGTCCGCCACCCACA
>JAGQRE010000193.1 GCA_020425695.1 Planctomycetota bacterium | reverse complement strand
GGTCGGCAGCGGGGTACTCGTAGTGCGAAGGATCCAGAAAACCAAGGCGGCGGCAGGAATCGCCGCCAGCAGGTACCACGGATGTTCGAGCGCGAATTCGGGCAAGACCGGCACTACCCTTCTTCTGGCGAATCATCGACATCTTCGCTGGAGCTGTCTGACGCTACCCATGGACGTTGTGACTCACTCAGGCGTCGTGACGCGAGTTTGCAGTAGTCGAGAATTGTCTGATAGCGACGTTCATTCGCGAGCCCGTCAAACGTCGAGTCGACGAGAGTGAGTACCATGGCGCTGTTTGATGCCTCCATGGATTCCTCAAGTGCGTGCAGCGCCGCGCCTTCTTCTTTCAGATGAATGAGGATGCGTGAGCGCAGGTAGTGGGCCTGAGAGACCGTGCTGCTGAGTGCGGAGCCCGCCTGCTTGACGTGCTCGTTGAGCCGGTCAAGCGCAGCCTCGTACTCACCAAGTCCGACCATCTGCATTGACGCAACACGAACCTGCAGACCAAGAATGTCGGCGGGTTGACGCCAGCGTGTTCCGGCCTCCATTTCGCTGATCAGCTTGTCCATCAGCGCGTTGTTGCCCTGGTGGGCAAAGAAGGTGGCGAGTTCGATGGTTACGGGTGACCGGTTGTTGTTGCCGTAGTAATAGTAGTCGTCGTTCTTTTCGACTTCAGCGAGTTCTTTCATCTCGCGCATCAGTTGTTCAGGCTTGCGTTTGGCAAGGGCGGCAACCGCGAGCCCGCCGTAATCCACGAAAGGAACCTCCGTGCGCACCGAGTAACCGTACCAGTAGTTGTAGCGGTTGCCCGAGATGTCGTCCCGGATATCGCTCATGGAATCCCGCAGCATCCGGAACATCAGTGCGTCTACTTCCTGGTTGACCGAGTACAACTCATCAAAGCGCGAGTCGAAGTCGAGGTGGAAAGGGTTGATTGAGTTGTCGCGCTCACACGCCTTGTAGATGTGATCTTTGAGCAGGATCTCGATGACGTCTTTACGAGTGTTGTTGTCGACTTGGCCCGCATCAAGTTTGTCGACGGCATCCAGCGCGTCTCGACCATATGTGCGCAAAGCTTGTCTCGCGGCCATGGCGACGGATGGGTCAAGGTCGCCGATGTACTTCACGATTAGCGCAATGTCGTCGGTGTTCTTCTGCCCTTGGATGCGGGAAAGCGCCGGCACGATCTGCGAACCGTTTGAGCCGTCGGCCAAGATGCTGCGATAGTGGGCGAGCAACTCGGCGTCACTGAGCTTCTCTGCGGCTCGGGCTCGCTCAATCGCGCTGGGGGCATCCAGTCCGCTGAAGTCGGGTGATGGGTCTTGGGCGAAGACGAATGATGGAAAGCTGTACAGCAGGCTAAGAATTATCGTGCAGGCGATCAGCAACACTAGGCGGCGCCGTGTCTTCAAACCACTCGTCGAAGCGTTCGAACCGCCGGACAGACTCAAGGTCGCCGTCTTCGAGCATCCATGAAAAGTCTTTGTAGCCATACCGAACCGCCTCTTTCAGGCTGTGAAGACTCTTTGTGTGCTTCAGTTGCAAGCTCTGCGTGCAGGCCAGATTATAGTAGACCGTCGCCAGGTATGAAGACAATGAAGAACGGTTCCTTCCGTTCGATCCGCGCAGCATTGCCAAAGCGGTTTCGACACCGGCTGACCACTCAAGCTCCGCACCTTTGAAGTCGCCGGAGCGCAGTTTCAGGTGCGCGATGCGGTTCTGGACGATCAAGTCCGGTCTCGAAGTCGCTGAAATGTTTACGTTTGAGCGAACGTCTTCCACCTGTTCAATTTGTGCCCGGAGTGCGGAAATCCGCGCCTGAAGCAGGCGGTCGTCGCCAAAGATGGCGAGCGTCAACTCGATCTCTTCTCGCAGGTCACCAAGAGCCGCGCTGCTTGAGAATTCCCCGGAAGGGCTCTGGGACAGCAGCGTCTCGTAGCACTTGCCAAGCTCGCTTGCCAGGTACGGGCTGCCGTCACTCTGCGCGAGGGCCCGTATGGCGGCTGTGCGTACGCCGTTCGCAATCTCAAGTGCCGACAGGATGGACTCTCGCCCATAGCGTTGCACGCCTGCGTCGACCCGTTTTGTGCTCTCCATCGTGTTCAGGTAGAGCAACGCCGGCTCAAAAGCACCGGTGCTGAGTTGCATTTTGCGCCAGTTGGCGTTGAGGCTCATGCCCGAGGCGGCGTCCTGCCCCGTGATCTCTGTGGAGGCGAGATTCAGGGCCTCGGCATACTCCGACTCGGCACGAATCAGTTTCAGCAGTTCGTTGTTAAGGCGCTCAACATCGAATTCGCGCAGGGGATCAAACTGGCCAAAGAACTTGCCCGGCTTCATCTGGGCTTCCAGCAGCACCCGCGAGATGTCACGGCGGATGCGGAAAGAACGGAACTCCGTCCAATCGTTGAGTTGGGTCTCGGTCAGTTCAGCTGTATCCGGCGTGAGAAGCTCAAAGGGAAGAGTCAGCAGGTAGTCTTTCGCGACGCCTTCAAGTGTTTCATCGTTTGCACCAAGAGAGACTGTCGCGTCTTGAAGCAGAGCGTCCGAGCCACGCAGACGCGCGACTTGTAACAACCCGATGCGTTCCTCATCGTCCACGATCTTCCATGCGACGCGAAGGTCGGCGTCGATGTCGTCTTCGATCGAAACAAGGCGGTTGATTGCTGATGCGCGCTGCCAGGCAGCGGGTGCCGCGAGATCGTTGAGCTCACGTTTTACGACAGCGCGTTGCGCGCTGAGGGCGCCGGCAAATGAAGTGAGTAAGAAGATGACTGTCAGAAAGTGGGCGGCGAGACATGACATAATGGCAACTCCCAACAAGCTCTATTCGAGCTCTTACTTCGCTCCCTGCCCCTATTAACGGGCATTTGCAGGGTGGAAGTCCAATGAAAACCCGAAATGAAGGGGTTTCAGCGTTGCACGTGTCGGGAAGCTGCGGATACTGGCGGGTTATAGGCTGTTGGCTGTACGGATCACATAGCGAGTAGATTTCACCCTTTATATTGTTCGGTAATCAGAACAGTCCAAATTCAGACATTCTATAAGAATGCGTAAGTTATACTGTACAAGTGGTTTATGTCGCCGGGTCAGTGACTCGCCGGTATGCGCTTCCGGTTCTCGATAGTTAATCAATACAGGGCAGCTTCAAGCTGCCCTGTATTGATTGCTGGTGGCCGATCCAGACTACTTCATCGCTTCGAGGGCAGCTTTTACCAAGCTGTGGTCAGCGCTTGAGGTGCGAACAACAAGTCGATTGGCACCGGGAACGGCCGAGACATTGACCCGTTTCTCCCCATCCGTGACCACACTGAAGTTGCCTTCCATGTTCTGAACGCGCGTCGTCGGCTCCTGAAACAACGTTTCGATTACCCGCGCTGCATCAGCGGCTTTCAGAGTCGCACCCAACTCATAGGCGCGGATCTCACGTCCGTCGGAGCTCGCGCCTTTCTCGAATACGTTGATGAGTCGTGAGATATTGCGTAGCTGTGCAACCTGACCACTTGCCACAAACAACGAGCCTTCGGAAGTCATCCAAACGCCTGCACCTCGATACCGCTCAAGTGCGTATCTGATGGTGGCGTCATCAACCCCCAGATCGGAACGGGCGATGGTCACCCATTCGCTGTCCGGCAATGTATCAAGAGCTGCTACCTCGACGACTTCGGCAAACGAAACCGCGGCTTCGTTGGTAACGACCCGAACCTTGTCGCCACTATGGCCTACCAGCGTCAATCCGCGAGCCTGGATTAGCCCCGACACGAAATCTCCGAGTTCGCTTTGGGTAACCACAATTCCGCTGTCGGGACCTACATAGGGTACTGTCTCACGCGACACGGACGCGCCCTGCCCGTCGTACGACACAAGCTTCCCGGTGGCGGACGTGTACCCGGCAACCAGTTCTTCGATCTTCACGTTGCCACGACCTGCAACGCGCCAGGCGGTTTGGCCGTCAACCTGTATGACGTCAAACGGGATCTGCGATTTGCTTCCACCGAAAGGGAAACGCAGGGGTTTGTCACCCGAATCCTGCGCGGCGGAGAAGGCAATGGCGATGACAAGGACCAAGACTGCAGCAATCCAACGCGGCATGGGAATCTCCTAAGAACTCAGGCAAATCAGGACGTTCACGTTTTCAAACGCGCGGATGAAAGTAACCGTTGGCGCAAACCAGGATTGCGAGATCCGGCAGGCGTCCTCACAAATGCAGAAAGCCCGCCGGATAGAGGTTCGCGGCGGGCTGCATGAATTGTCTGTTCCGGCTAGACCCCGGCTGACATGGCTTCTTTCAAAGCGCTGGCCAGGTCGGCAGGACTCTCTGCGACCGCAATGCCGGCAGCGCGCAGTGCTTTGATCTTGTCGTCGGCCGTGCCCTTGCCGCC
>JAGQRE010000192.1 GCA_020425695.1 Planctomycetota bacterium | reverse complement strand
AAAGCGCCCCGAAGAGCGCCAGCAAACGCCGACCGAGTTCCGCGAAGAGCTTGAGCGACTGCTGAATCTCGTAAAGACAGACCGGGACAAGAAGGTGCCAAGCCAGGAGGCCTAGTGGTCAGGCAGAACACCGGCAGAAAAAGGGACGCAACACGCACCAAGGCTTCAATCCTGAACGCCGCGGTTATCGAATTTGCGCGTCTTGGACCGGCCGGGACGCGCGTTGACGAAATCGCGGCGCGTGCAGGCGTCAATAAAAGCCTGATTTACCAGTACTTCGGCAGCAAGCACGAGCTGTACGCGGAAGTGCTGAACACGGTGCTTGAGGCTATTACCGATCGCAGTACGGACTACTCAAAGGCATTCTCCGGGGCTCAGAGCGCCGGAGACCTGACCAAGCTGGTCCGGCAGTACCTTGAGGACCATTTGCGTCTGATGGAGTCAGTACCCGAATGGCCGCGCCTGCTGGCGTGGGAAAACCTGGAAGGAGGGCGCACGCTGGCCCGTCTGCCCGTTCAGCACACCTACAGAGTGTTTCTGGATCGCATCCGAACGATTCTGAGTCCGATGAAGGAGAAGGGTTTCCTTCGCGACGACTTCGACGTTCGCCTCGCCGCACAGGCTGTCATGGCGCTGACTCACTTCTTCGTCGTCCAAAAGGGAACTCTGCAACACCTGTTTCAGGCGGAACCCAACAGCAACGAGGTACGAGAGGCCTGGCTGAACTACTGCACCAGCATGTTCATGGCGTCGTTCAAGTTCGCCGGCATGCCGGCACCGGAGCCTACTGACTGATGCGCATCCGACAGCCCCGTGCCGGCTAGATGTTCCAGAATCCGCCTAGGCGCGTAACCCGAAGTTTGTCCAGCCCGAAGTGCATCAGCGGGTAAACGAACACGGCCAGCGGCGCGCTGGCAACCGCGATACTCGCGCAGCGATACAGCGCACGGGTCCAGCCGATGCCGCTGCCGCTCACGACCAGCATTCCGTGATAACCGAAGTTCACGAGGAACGTGCCGAACAGCGCCATGATAAAGACGTTGATGATCCGTTCAGGGTCCAGCTTGCCACGCGCGCGCCCAGCCACCTTATGCAGCAGGCTGTACAGCACGCCGTAGCTGCCGAGCAAACCAAGGCTGAAGAAGTCACGGATCAAGCCCAGCACCAGGCATGGCACATAGCGTCCTTGGCGACTGGCGAACAAGCCGAGGTACAGCGCGAAGATCGAATACAAGTCCGGCGTGAACTCGCCGAGGTTCATACGGCGCAGCAGCATCGTATGGACGACGGCAAGCAGCAGCCCACCGCTTCCGACGATGCGCCAGCGATACTGCGGCGTGTGCGCGCGTGCTCCGAATGCGCGATGGGCGTAGGCCATTACTTCTTCCGCATCAGGGCCAGGGCCTGTTTCTCAATCTCGGGGCGCTTGTGTTGCAGTACCTGCACGACTTCAAGCGTTGACAGGTCAAGGTTCGCTTCGATTCGCACCTCAAGAAACCCGGCCTGTGGAATGACTTCACGAACAACACCCACGGCAAGCCCCAGCGGGAACTGCCCGGTGAAGTCGTTCGTGACGACATGCATGCCGGGGCCTACTTCGGCACCGACTGCAACGTCCTCAAGTTCAAGCCTCGGGAAGTGGGGCATGGCAGAGCCGTCGCCGCGCAGGATGCCGCGGACGCGCTCGGTCGAATCCTCAGCCGGGTTGTCCGGGTCGATGATAAGGCAACTGCAGGCAAAGGCCGGGTCACTCACGAGCATGACGCAGGCCTGGTTGTCGCCAACCATTGCAATGCGCCCGATCAGCGTACGCCCTGAAACGACCGGCATGCCTTCTTCAATGCCGGCCTCTTTGCCACGATTGATCCAGCACGAGTGACGCCACGTGCTGCTGTCGCCGTGAAAGATGACCTGCGCGTTCACGGCTGTGGGCATCGAAGCCTCTGCGAAAGCCGGGTCTTGTCGACCCAGACCATTCAACTGCTTCAGCGCGTCGCGCAGGCGTGAGTTCTCAAGGGCCAGTTCGCTCGTGCGTTCACGCTCAATCTTCAGGTCAAAGCGAACACGTTCGTCTTCACTGAGTTCCTCATAGGGCGTCTCCGACACGTCGCTCTGCGCATGCGCCAACGGCAGGAACGTCAGCAGCTTCAAGCGCTCACCGATGCGCAGATAGGGCAGCACAATCGTCAGTGCCAGCAGGATGCACGTGGCAACCAGCGGGTGACGAAGGAACCAGCCTAGCGAGAGTTTCTCCGGTGTGCGGCGCATTGAGTCGGTCCGTAGCGTGCAAATGAAAAAGGCCCGGTATGCTCATCGGCATCCGGGCCCTGCAATCTTCGACTTGCTTGCTGCTAGATGTCTTCCGCACTCTCCAGCAGGTCGACGAACTCGTCGATGTCCGTCAGCACCGCTTCCGTCCCGCGTACAACTGAGTACAGCGGTTCTTCGGCGCGGCGGACAGGCAGGTTCACCTCGTGCTCAAGGTAGTAGTCAAGTCCGCGAAGGCTTGCCCCGCCGCCTGCCAGCATGATGCCCTGTTCAACAAGGTCGGCGGCGATTTCCGGCGGTGTGCGCTCAAGCGTACGCTTGATGCTGCCTGCAATCTGTTGCACCACCGGCATCAGCGCTTCACGGATCTGGATGCTGTTGATGATGGCACGTGACGGCAGGCTGGTTTCCATGTTGCGCCCGCGAATCTCCATCTGCATCTCTTCGCTGCCCAGAAGCTCAAGCGGGACAACGCTGCCGATCGATATCTTGATCTTCTCGGCCGTCTGCTCACCAACCAGCAGCCCGCAGCGGTCTTTGATGTAGTTGATGATGCTCTGTGTCAGCTCGTCACCCGCCACGCGCAGCGTTTCGTAGTTCACCACGCCCTGAAGGCTGAGAACGGCCACGTCCGTCGTGCCACCACCGATGTCGACAATCATGCTGCCGGCGGGGTCAGAGATCGGCAGCCCGGCGCCAAGCGCCGCGGCCTTCGGTTGTTCAATCAGGTAGACGCTGCGTGCACCGGCGCGCTCGGCTGATTCGATGACAGCACGCTTCTCAACGCCGGTGATGCCCATCGGCACTGAGATGATCAGGCGTGGCTTCAGCCCCCAGGCGCGGTTGTGCACTTTGCGAATGAAGTAGGACAGCATGGCTTCAGTGATTTCGAAGTCACTGATCACGCCGTTTTTGAGTGGTCGAATTGCCTCGATGTTGCCGGGGCATTTATCGAGCATGTTCTTGGCTGAGTTGCCGACGGCCTCGCCGTTGTTCAGCACCTCGGTTGTCCCCTTACGGACCGCGACTACGGACGGCTCGCATAACACGATGCCTTGCCCGCCCACGCAAACAGCCGTGTTGGCGGTACCGAGGTCGATGCCCATGTCGAGGCTGAAAACCCCCAGGAGCCGTTCAAAGATCGTAGGCATGGCGCAGTCCGTCCGTTGAAGGTGATAAGCGAGAGCCAGCCTCGCCAAGGGGGTATCGGGAAACCCTCGCCAGTTCTTGAGTTAAATAGAGAAAGAGAAACGCACCGCTGGCTGCAACAAACCAGCGTGGCGGCCGAAATGGCCGCCACGGTGGGTGCTGGGTGCTTTCAAAGGCGCTTATTCAGAGCCTACTTCGTCTACGCTCAGCTTTTCGACAGCTACCTTCAGGCCGTTCAGGGTGCGAATACCGACCTTGCCATTGCTGCCGCCGGCCTTGCTGGTGCTGGCGAGGCGGTGCCCGTTGAACGTGGCATTGATGTTCTTCGCACTGAAGGTCACGACCACATCGTCGTAGCGCGAGTCACGGTCCCAGCGCGGGATGGGCAGGTAGTCACCCTTCGTGTCCCCCACCAGCGTGCGACTGACGCCGGCCGTCACTTCAACGATTCGGTAGTAGCCATCACCTCTGATCTGCAGGGCTTCGTAGTTCTTGGCGTCTGAGAACCGAAGCTGGATCTCATACCCCTTTACGTCCTTGCCGGTCTTGCGGGCGTCGGCGTCATCCATATCGCGCCAGATTTTGGCCCGAATCTCACCCGACGCGACGTTGCCGCCGAGCTGGAACATCTTGTTCGCACCAACTTCAAGGGCGCCCGGCGCACTGGGCGAACCCTTAATCACTTTCACTCCACTCGGCAACCAGTCCCACTCGTAGCGGGGGTTGTCGAAGTCTTCGTCAAAGAAATCCTTCGCCCGTCCCGGCTCGGCCGGCTTGGGCGTTGGGCGCTCGTACTTCGGCCAATCCGACTTGAAGGGATCCTTCAACTCGGGTTCCGGCTCGGGCTCAGGCTCCGGCAGTGGTTCCGGTTCCGGCATCGGTGGCTCGGGCTCAGGCTCGGGCTCGGGCTCGGGCATTGGCGGCTCCGGCTCGGGCTCCGGCTCGGGCATTGGTGGCTCCGGCTCGGGCTCAGGTTCCGGCTCAGGCATTGGCGGCTCCGGCTCGGGCTCAGGTTCCGGCTCCGGCTCAGGCATTGGCGGCTCCGGCTCGGGCTCAGGTTCCGGCTCGGGCTCTGGCATTGGTGGCTCTGGCTCGGGCTCAGGTTCCGGCTCCGGCTCGGGCATTGGCGGCTCTGGCTCGGGCTCAGGTTCCGGCTCGGGC
>JAGQRE010000191.1 GCA_020425695.1 Planctomycetota bacterium | reverse complement strand
CAACTCAAGCGCCAGCATCAGCACCACCGGCGCGGGCACCATAACCTCAGCCGGCCTGCTGACAGCCAGCAACGGCCTGACGGTCAGCGCTGGCACGGTTTCGCTGCCGGCCGGCGAGATCGACAACACGGAGTTGGCCAACAGCAGTCTCACCGTTACTGCTGGCACGAACCTCACCGGCGGCGGCGCAGTCGCTCTGGGTGGTTCGGTTACGCTGAACCTTGACCCGACGTACGCCGGTCAGGCCAGCATCACCACGCTAGGCACCATCACCACGGGTGTCTGGAACGGCACCTCAATCGCCGACGGCAACGTCGACAACGACTTGACCATCTCGGGTGGCACGATCAACAGCACACCGGTTGGCGCCACCACGCGTAGCACCGGCGCCTTCACCACTCTCGATGCCAACAACGGCCTGACCGTTACCGGCAACCTGACTTCCTTCACCGCTCCGAGCGTCACTCCGGGAGCGACATACACCGCACATGACTTCATCGCTTCCGTGAACGGCAACGCCGGCAATACCTCCCGCGCAATGCGCGCAATCATGAATGGCTCTGGCTCTGGGTCAGCGGAAGTTACTGGCGCCTGGCTTGAGTCTCTGAGCGACGGCGGCATCACGCAAGGTGTTTTCGGTCAGGCCTACTACACGGGTACCAGCGTCGCACTCACCGATCAGGCGATTGGCCTCGACGGTCGCGCACGGGTGCAGAACGCTGGCTCAGCCGCGATCCTCGCGATCGGCACGGCCGGCCGCGCGGATGACACACAGCTCGGCAGCAACGTTGGTGTTCACGCCTGGGCGTCCAACGGTGGCTTCCAGAATGCCGGTCTGTTCGCGACTGTGAACTCATCAATCGCCCAACAGCAAGCGCTGGCTGGCGGCCTCGGCGCGGGTTTCTCAGCTGGTGCGCTGATTCAGCAAGTAAACTCAGGTGCGAGCGAGTACGGCCTGTACGTTTCCGCTCAGAACAACCACATTCAGGGCACGCTGAATGTCTCTAGCACGGTAACCGCTACCACCTTCAACGGCGCGCTGAGCGGTAACGCAACCACGGCCACTACAGCCGCCAATGCTTCACAACTGCTCGGCAACACTTGGGCGTCACCACAGGCGATCGGGTCGGGCACGGCGGCAGCCGGTACCTTCACCGCGCTGACATCCACTGGTGCCACAAATCTCAGCACGACAGGTGCGGTAGTCACCAACATCGGTTCAGCATCCGCTGGTAACATCGGTGTGACCACGGGCGGCGTACTTACCGTTCTGGGAACAACCAACATCAACACGAGCGGCACTGGCAGCACGGGGCTCGGAAACGGAACCGGCAATGTGACAGTGAACTCAGCCAACTGGGGTGTGGACACCTTCGGCGCGGCTACGACGGTCTCGCTCGATACGAATGAACTGAAGGGTGCGGGCACCAATCAATATGCCGAGAAGTTCACTTTCAACAGCACCACCGGTTCAGAAACGAACTTTGTCATCAACAACAGTTTGGTAACTCCAACCAGTGTGGTGGTGGTAACGATGCAGAGCACAACGGGGCCCGCGACGTTCGTCTTCACTGCGGTACCGGGTGTTGGCACCATCACTGTCACGCCGGACTCGCCCTTCACCGTTGCTGGTCAAAACATGATCGTCAACTACGTCATTGTGAACCCGTAAGCATCTGTTCGAACCTGAAAGACGAAACGTACGGAGAGAACAATGCAGACGAAACGCTGGATACGGGCAGGGCAGATTACCGCCGCACTTGTGGTTGTGGCGTTGACGACTGTGTTCGTCAGCGGCGCATCAACCAGTACGAACTTCGCCCTCTACGACGCTACGGCGCCGGGTGCGGCGGATGACGCGTTCTCGACCAACTTTCATATCTCGGGCACTCTGCCCGAGTCCGTGGCAGGTCAGAATGCAACCAGCACCAACTTCATTCTGGACACTTCACTGGTTCCCGACACGTTTGGCGGCGGCGACATTCTGCCCCCGGTGATCACGGCCGGGCCGACAGCGATTTACCTGGCAGATGACCGTGCGCTGATCCAGTGGACGACCGACGAAAGCTCGACTGGTACGGTCGACTTCGGACTGACAACTGCCTACGGCACATCGCTAAACCAGATTCCGGTGTTCGCGACGCTTCACCAGGTGCTGATTACCGGGCTTACGGCAAGCACGACATATCAGTTCCAGGTCAGCTCAACCGACCCGTTCAGCAACGGCCCCACTGTTTCAACCAACGCAGCGTTCACGACAACCGCAGCGGCCGATACGACCAACCCGACATTCCAGAGTCTGAACGTCACGTTCCTGTCGCTGACTTCAGTGCAGATTGACTTTGATGTGGACGAGCCATGCAGCACGGATGTCGACTACGGGCTTACAACCGCACTGGGCACGGTGTTGTCCGACACGACTTTCTTGACGACCAACACACGCACGATCAACGGTTTGACGCCTGGTACCCAGTACTTCTTTGACATCACGGCGAGCGACCCAAGCGGCAACGCAACGGCGAACGGCATCCAGTTCTTCACGATGCCTGTTGCTGTGAATATCACCACGTCAACGCTGCCGGACGGAACTCGTACTGCGTTCTACTCAGCAACCGTCGCGTCACTGGGAGGCGTGGGTGCGCTGAATTACACAGTCGACGCCGGCGCATTGCCTACAGGGCTGATGCTTGACGCCTCTTCGGGCGTGATTTCGGGGACGCCGACCACCGGCGGCGCGTTCAACTTCGATATTCGAGTGACCGATAGCGGATCACCCAGCAGTACCGATGTAGCGGCGTACAGCGTCTTCATCAATGAGCCCCAGAAGAAAGACAAGAAAGACGAAGGGTGCTCAACCAGCGAAGGAGCAGGTCTTAGCTGGATGTTGCTGCTAGGGCTGCTGGCTGGTGTCGCGGTGACAATCCGCAACACACGCCGTCGTCGAGTTTAGCCGTCGCCAGCGAGCCTGGACGGATTGCTTACCATGAATCGAATCTGGTTGGTAAAGGGGATAGTATGAGTTTTGTACGACTGGCGATGGTTCTGGCTTTTGCTGCGGCAATGTTTCTGTCATTGCCGACGCTTGAAGCACAGAACAACGCCGTAGTACCGGGTGCCAATGCGTCTACTGAGGGTACGGGCACCACCCAGGCGATCTTTCTTACGGGTACTGACTCCACGGTGCAGTTGTTCGTGGACAGTACAGAACTGACAAACTTCGTTACGGGCGACCAGATCAACGGTCTTTCTTTCAGACTGGATGCAGCCCAAACAACGAATGCGGCGATCTCCTACACGCAGTTCGACATCGAATTTTCCGTGGCGGACGCCAACAGCACGATGCAAGGCCTGCTGGCGAGCACGACTTTCACGACAAACCAGGGTTCGGTACCAACCGTTGTTCGTTCCGGAGCGCTGACGATCTCAGCAGGCGCAATCACGGACGGTTCTTCGCCGAACAACTTCTCCTACGTGATCCCGTTCACGACTCCATACACCTATACGGCTGGCGACGACATCGTCATCACCGTCCGAGTTGGTGGGCTGACCGGTGCGGCAACGATTTTGGACACCGTTCCGACCAACCAGGCACATCTGATCGACTGGCAGGGCAACTTCAGCTCAAGCTCGGCCACTGTTTCAACGTCCACCATCATTGCAGCGCCCGTAATTGAGCTGATATCTGAGCCGGAAATGGACCTTGTGTTCGCCTCAACCCCGGTTTCGAACGGAGGGACAATCGGCCTGGGAAATTTTGGTAATCATGGGTCGGCTTACACGCACACGATTTCAATCGAGAACAATGGCGTTGAAGACCTGACGATCGCGACACCCGTCAGCGCGCCAGGATCCTTGACCAATTGCACCGCCACGATCTCTTCTCAACCAGATGCTACGGTAATTGGTGGCAACAGCACGGGGATTGATGTCGAAATCAAACCCAGCGCCCCGGGCCTGTATAGCTGCACGGTCACCATCTCCAGCAACGACAGAGACGAGGGCACGTACGTTTTCACGATCACCGGAACAGCCGCCGGCCCCGCGCCAGAAATGGACGTTTTCCGTGACACCAACGCCATTGCTGACGGTGGCACAGACAACGTCGGAGATGTCGACTTCGGTGTAACGCAGACGCTTACATTCCGGATTGAGAACAATGGTCTGGCAACACTCAACCTTTCAAGCGCGCCTCTAGTGACGCTGACGACAGGCGTCAACATCACTTCAGTCACCATTTCGACCGAGCCAACAGGAACCATTCCTTCCGCGACTTCAACTACGTTCGTGATCAACTACGTCACGAGTGCGGCAGGAAGCTGGAACCTGTACGTCAGCATCGGCAGCGACGACGCCGATGAGAGCCCGTATACCTGGACAGTATCCGGGACCAGCACCAACCAAGGCAGTACCGGCGGAGGTGGCGACGATGACGAAAGTTGCTCAACTCAGGGTACGGAAGGCAGCAATTGGCTGGTTTTGCTGGGCGTGATCAGCGCACTTACTCTGGCATTCCGAGTACGTCGCTCACGATCCGCCAGCTGATTGGATTCAACAAACCGACAAACGCAATCTGGGAGCGGTCTGACGACGCTCCCAGATTGCATTCTAAGCTGGCATCCCGGGCGGGATTCGAAC
>JAGQRE010000190.1 GCA_020425695.1 Planctomycetota bacterium | reverse complement strand
CCCTGAAGGTTGAATTCAAGAAGTCTGCCAGCGACGGCGAGGGCGAGTCCGAAACGGAAGATGGCGCAGAAAAGCCGACCGAAAGGCCCGCTGAAAAGAAATAGTCGATCATCGCAGCTTGCTGCGATGACTGACCCATACACTGTCCGCGTCCGCGAATCTGTAGCGGGCGCGGATGTCTTTTGGACGGGCATACTGAATGCCGACACGTGCCCCGCGTAGCAGTTTGCGCGCGGGAGTGCCGCCGAGAATCTCCAGCCCGCCGGGCTCAAAGAAGGAGTGCCCGGACCAGTCGGTTGACAGGTCAAGGGCTTGCCCCAGCTTGCCCGGGCCGGTCAGCAAGACCGGCCCGGCTAGACCTTTACGACGTGCCCGTACGACAGCCTCGCCATCGATGATTTCCGCGCTGCGGATCAGCACAGCCTTGCCTTCGGCGTTCCCGGTCACGACGTTCAGCATATTGTGAATGCCGTAGCACAGGTAGACATAGGCGTGCCCGCCGGGGCCCCACATCGGCGCGTTGCGCGGCGTGCGTCCTTTGCTGGTGTGGCTGGCGGAGTCATCTGGCCCGTTGTAGGCCTCGACTTCAGTGATACGCAAGACCACTTGGTCGCGCCGAATGTAGCGCCCCACCAGATCACGGGCGACTTCCACAACGTCGCGACGGTACCATTCACGCGGCAGCAAGCCTGTTGGCTCGTTCACGCCTCTTTCACCCCGACCCAGCAGCCGTCGCCAACCGGTGCAATCACACCGTGGACGTTTTTCTTCGCGGCCATGTAGTCATTGAAGCGGCGTACGGCGCTGACGCCGGGGTCATCGGCCGGGGCCGTCAGGATGCGTCCGAAGCCGAGTGCGTTGTCGGCCATCACCAGACCCCCCACCGGCATGATGCGCAGGCACTCGTCGAGATAGGTCGGGTAGTTGGCCTTGTCTGCATCAAGGAAACAGGCGTCAGCGCTGCCGACTTCCAGCTTTGGTAGCACGTCGGTTCCTGCACCGCGCAGGACTTCGACCTTCCCTGCGACGTCTGATTTCGCGATCCACTCTTCGGCGAAATCGGCGTGCTTGTCTTCCAGTTCAATCGTGCGCACGCGTCCGCCCTCGGGCAAGGCGCGGGCCATGCAGATCGCGCTGTAGCCTGCCAGCGTGCCGACTTCGATCACCGACTTCGCGCCGTGCAGCTTCAGGATGATCTGCATGAAGCTCGCCTGCGCCGGCGAAATCCAGATGTGCGGGATGTCTGCCTTGTCGGCGGCCTGTTTCAGCTCAATCAGAAACGGGTCGTCGCCCTTGGTACGCTCGGCGATGTATTCAAGATGTCGGCGTGTCAGTACAGCTTCTTCGTCGGTCATCAGTGTCCTTAGCGGTTGATTTCGCAGTCAGGCAGCTCGGTATGCAGCCTTGCAAGCGCGTCGTCGGTAAATTCAGCGTGTAACGGCAGCTCAAGTTTCTTGAGGCTTTTCAGTTTCGCAAACGTCGGCAGTGACGCGTCTGTCAATTCGTCCAGCCCATGCAACGAAAGCATCTCAAGCCCTGTCAGTGCTCCAAAGTGCTTTGCGCCGTCGTCGTTGATATGCAGGCAGAAGTCCAGCACCAGCCACTTCAGCCCAGACATGTTTGCCAGTGTCTTTGCACCGGCGTTTGTCAGCCCGCGAATGCTTTGAAGGCGAACGTGCGTCAGCGCCGGACAGTCCGAGAGTATCTGCGCGAGCCCATTGTCCGTGCCCGCGCATTGCTGCAATTCGAACCGGGTCAGCTTTGTCAGCTTGGGCAGGAACGAGAGCCCGTCGTTGGAAACACCCTCGGTGCCGATCAGCACGAGCTCTTCAAGCCCCGTCAGCAGCGCCAGCTCGGCCACGCCATTGTCGGTAACGTGCACCGACATGAGGATCAGGCGTTTGAGCGTCTTACAGCCCGCGATCTTTGGCATGCCGGCGTCGGTGATCTTGCTGTAGTGAAGTTGCAATTCTTCCAGGTTTTCGAATCGCGCAAGCTCATCCAGATCGTCGTCGCTCAAACCCTGGGAGACGATCAGCTTGTCGCCCGAATCAAGCAAGCTCAGGTCACTGCCAGAGCCCGCAACATCCGGCGCTTGCCGCGAGATACCCCAGTAGATCGCAAAGGGGGCAACGATCAGCACAGCCAACCCAAGCAGGATTAGCTTGTCCTTGAGTTTCTTCCCGTTCGCCGCATCACCCATCGGCGCAAAGATACCAAACTTGGAGTGATGCGCATGGTCAGTAGTCGCTGGTTGATCGACGCCGCGCAGGGCAAGATGCCTCGGAATCTTCCACGACGGTACCCATGCAAGAACGCGCATATCTGTTTCGCCACGCCTTGATGCAGGAGGTCGCCTACCAGCTACAGCCTCCGTCGCAGCGATCGGAGCTTCACGGGCGGATCGTTCGACTCATGGAAACACTGTTTGCGGGTCAACTGGAAGAGCATGCGATTGCGCTGGCGGATCATGCGTCACGGGCCCATGAGGGTGAAAACCGCAAGGAAGTAACAAGCGGGCTGCGGAACAAGGAGGTGCGTTATCTCCAGGTGGCTGCCGGTGTAGCGCAAAAGAGGTACGACAACGGACTTGCCATTGGGCTGCTTCGTCGCTTGGCAGGGTTGCCTTGGACGCCACCGACGGTGCGCTTCTCAAGCCTTGAGTCTATCGCCCAGCTACAACTGGGCATGGCGCAGGCATCGCAGGCGACGCAGACGATCCAGCAACTACTCGAGTTGGCCCGTCATGGCGCGCAACCTGCCGAAGAATCAAGAGCGCTTCTTCTGTTAGCCAAGTTGGCGAGCCTGCAGGGGCGACACGCGGACTCGTTGGCGTATGGGCAGCAGGCTGAGTATCAGGCCGCCCGAACCAAAGATCCGGCATTGCAGATGCACTTGCACAGTGAACTCGGTGTCATCTGCCACCGTCGCGGCGAGACCGGGCAATCACTTGCGCACTTTGAGAAGGGTTTGAAGCTCGCTCGTGAGCTTGGGCAGCGCTCGGAGATGGTTTCGGTTCTCAATCGTTGCGGTGCGGTTCATCTTCTTCAAGGGCGACTGGACGAAGCGGAACTGCTCCTGAACGAAAGTGCTGTTCTCGCGCGCGAGTTGGATGACCAGAAAAACCTCGCTGCTGTTCTCGCCAATCTGGGTGTGCTCTCGCGCCGCAGGAACCAGCTCGAGAAGGCGCTTGCCCTCTATGACGAATCGATAGCTTTGAGCCTTCGCGTCGGTTTACGCGAGAGTTTGATGAACAGCACCGACAATCGTGGAGTGGTGCTTAATCTGCTCGGACGTACGAATGAAGCGCAGCAGGCCCACAATGAGGCTCGACAGATTGCGCGTGAACTTGGCGACAAGCGCCGCGAAGCAGCATCTGTACTTAACATGGCGTTGGTTCAGCGAAAGACGGGCAAGCTCGAGGCAGCAGATCAAATGCTCAGCGAGTCGTTGGCGCTGTGTCGGGAAGCTGGCGACGTACGCGGGCAGGTAAACGCGCTGACGAACCGTGGTTTGTTGAGGATTCGGCAGAAAGAAGCGCCGTTCGAAGCACTGCATGACTTCATTTACGCCGAAGCACTGGCGTCGGGCTTGGGCAGTCACACAGAAGTGTTTCTGTTGAAAGCACGCCAATTGGAGTGTCTCGTCAGTTTGAAGTTGTATGGAGATGTCGTTGCCTACGGTGAGTCGATGCTGAAGGAGCCTGCAATCCGCCAGCATCACACGGACGGCCTAATGGCGATCTATTTCAACCAGGGCTTCGCCAGAGAAGCACTAGGCCAAGCCGAGGCAGCCCGGCAAGACATCCTGCAATTCATCCAGTTAGCGGAGGCTCGCGGCACCCTGGGCGCAGGCGAACTGGAAGACCTTGAAAGCGCGAGAGCACTTCTCAGTCGACTGACTACCTGAACGGGCTGAACTACTGTCTTGATCTACTGGCCACGGCATCACTCACTTAAACCTCACGCATCAACATGCGGGCGAGGTCGGTGAAGTCCATACGGGAAGTCTGGTGGGATCGGCGACGTGGTGGTTGCTAACATGCGCCTATGCACGCTGAAGCCGCCTATCTGTTTCGCCACGCTTTACTGCGTGATGCGGCGTACCAGATGCAGATGCCCGGCGACCGGGCGCGGTTGCACGAGCTTGCGTTCTACCTGATCGAAGAGTCATTCGGCGGGCGGGCACACGAGTCGTTGCCCTTGGACGCTCGCGGAACACACGAGTTTAATCCACACCCGACTGACGTGGTTGCCGCTGAGTTGGCCGAGCACGCACGCATATCAACCTCTGAAGAAACCGAGCCCGCCAAACTCGATGCGGCGTACAGGTTGTATCTGCGTCGCGCAGCCGAGTACTCGGAGACCCAGTTTCGGGAGGATGTTGCGGTTCGACATTGGCAGGCGTTGGCTTCCGCGACGACAGACGCGCAAAGAGGCGAAGCTCTTCGTCGCGCAGCCGTCGCCGCTGGCGACGCCAATCTGTTGGATCTTGCAGAGACTTTGGCGAAACAGGCCACAGCGCATCAACGCGAGTGCGGCGACCGCTGGCTTGAGGGTTTGGCAGCGGGAAGCCTGGCGGCCCTTTATGCGCAAAGTGACAAGATCGAACTTGCCGAGACCATGTACGAGCAAGCTTTGGCAATCG
>JAGQRE010000018.1 GCA_020425695.1 Planctomycetota bacterium | reverse complement strand
CTCCGGTGCCTTGCGGCGTGTGATTGCTTCCGCGACTGCACTGCGAAGTCGTGGTGTATTGGCGTGCAAGGCCTGCATGACTTCCAGCGGATCACCCTGCGTGTGCACACTAACCAGCAGGCGACTGGCATCCGGCGCTGGTTGTACTTCATCTATGTAGGCGTCGAGCAAACTGTCGCTGCCCGTCTCCGGAAGCGCAAACGTGAGCGCGTGCTGCACCTGCTTGCAGAGTTGCAACGTCTTGCGGTCAGGCCGTCTGTTGTTTCGATCACCCATCGTGACAGTCTAACGCAGATGGGTTGCAGAGGCTGCACCCAGCCGGGTTTGCATAGCCAGCAACGGGTTTCAGTACGTATAAGCGTGCGCCATGGATGACCGCAGTTACGACATCAGCGCAGAGACTGAATACCTGTTCCGCCACGCCACCGTGCGCGATGCCGCCTACCAATTGCTGCCAATGAGCCAGCGCTCACGCCTGCACGTGTTGGCGCTGGAGATTCTTGAAGAATCGACTCTTGGGCTCAGCCTTGATGCCATTTTCGAGCTGGCCGAGCACGCCAGGTTGGCCCAGGTAGGCGTTACCTTTGCCGGCAGCGATTTGCCGGTTCGCGAGCTTCGCTACATACGCCTCTCCGCCGCGAACGCCGCCGCCAAGTTCGACAACGACGTCGCCTGCCGATTGTGGGAGCGCGTAGCCGAGCATCCGTCTGCCAGCGACTCAGATCGCGTCGAAGCGTTAACCGAAGCAGGCGTCATGCACTGGATGCTTGGTCGAAAAGACAAGGCCATGCAACGCCTGACCAGTGCAATCGACCTTGGCACAACCGACCAGTCCAGCCTCGCCTACTGCCTGATTGAACGAGGCACGCTTTACCGCGACATCCGGGAGATGGACAGCGCAATACGCGACTTGTCGCGCGCGCTGGAACTCGCCCGGCAGGCCAAAAACAAGCATCTCGAACTCCGCGCACTGGGCAATCTCTGCACCGTGCAGGACAGCCACATGACGAAGGCCGGCGTTCAGGACCTATACTCGCCCGTAATGAAAATCGCGCGAGAAATCGGCGACGAACGGGCAATTGGGATCACCGAAGGGCAGATCGGCCAGGCCTTTCTGCGCAGCCAGGACTACGCCGGAGCAGAAACCCACCTCCGCGAATCCATTGAAAAACTTCACGCTGCGGGCGACTTACTCAACGAAGCCGACATGTTGTCGGCACTCGGCGACTTGTTCGAAAAGCGGACGGACGGCGACAACCGCCTGAACCTGATGCGCGCCGTGCAATGCTACCGCGACAGCATCGCGCTGAAGGAACAACTCGGTTTTCTCTTTCACAAGGCCGTTCCGTTGTGTGGGTTGGCGTCGGCGCACCGACTACTCGGCATGCTGCCTGAGTCCGAAAAGTACGCGCGGCAGGCTTTGCAAGTCTCGCAGGAAGTCGGCGACCCGGAAGGGCTGGGCAGCGCCTACTTTCAGCTGGGCGCTGTACAGGAGGCGCAGGGCGAGCTTGTGTCGGCCGAGCGTACGTACTCGTATGGGTTTTTAGCAGTCGAAGAGAGCCCCGCCGAGAGCGTGAAAATCGCTCTACTGAGTGCTCTGGCACGTCTTATGGCTAGCCAGGGAGACTGGGAAAACGCGCAAAGTCATGCCCACAACGCTGCAGAGCTAGCGGCAAAGACCAAGGACACCCGTACCCACGCACGCACAAGACGCCTGCTGAAATCGATCGAGAGCCGCCAGTCGCCGGCCGAAGACGAACAGTCGGATTTTGCGTGAAAAAACTTTTCGCGGCGTGGCAGGCCCTATATCTGTGGATTCTTTCACCATCACATGCCCGTCGCAGCGCTCAAAACACCCGAAAAATGTCGCACCCATAGGCTACGTTGTCGTCGCCGCGAACAGGGGCGGTTGTCGCCCCCGCAATGCACCAGTCACGGAGACGAACATGCCACGCCAGAACACCAGTACGCCCAAGACGGAAACAGCCTTCAATCTGCTTGAGGAAATGCGCGAGTTGCTGAATGACATCGCCGCCAGTGCAACCATTCTGGGCGCCACACCATTCGAAGGCGGACCAGCCGCGAAGCAGCTCGGCAGCAAGCTCCACACGGCACTGCTTGAATTCGAAGTGGAATTGGCCGAGTTAGGGCGCCACCAGTTTGACGTGCGCTGCTAACGAACGACCGCGATTCGACCCGGGTGGTCGCTTACGACTTCGCCGATCACTGAAGCCGTCAGCGCATTGTGCTTTTTCAGGCTGGCAACCAGGGCGTCGCACTTGTCGGCGGGCACGCTGATTACCATGCCGCCGGAGGTCTGGGCGTCGCACACGAGCAATTGCTCGTCTTCGGTCACGTCCGACGCAAATTCGAGGTGTTCTTTGAAATACAACCAGTTCTTGCGTGTGCCGCCGGGGTAGCACTTCTGCCCGATCAGTTCCATCACTTCGGGCAGTACCGGCAGTGCGTCAACGTGAAGCGTCATGCCGACGTTGCTGGCAGCAGCAACTTCACGCAGGTGTCCGGCTAGACCGTAGCCGGTCACGTCGGTCGCGGCACTTGCGCCGACCTCAGCAATTGCGTCGCCGCCGGGACGATTGATCGCGGCCATCGACTGGATTGCAGCGTGGATTTGAGCCTCGGTGCGCAGTTCACGCTTCACGGCCGTGGTCAGGACACCCACGCCGATCGGTTTGGTCAGCACCAACTTGTCGCCCACCTTTGCGCCTTCGTTCGACATGATCTTGTCAGGGTGAACGATACCGGTCACGCACATGCCGTATTTTGGCTCGGCGTCGTCGATACTGTGCCCGCCGGTGACGAAGATGCCGGCTTCAGCGGCCTTGTCCGCGCCGCCCTGAAGAATGCGCGACAACACGTCGTGTCCAAGTTGCGCCAACGGAAAGCCGACGATGTTCAGCGCAAAAATCGGCTTTGCGCCCATGGCATAGATGTCTGAGATCGCGTTGGCCGCAGCGATCTGGCCGAACAGGTACGGGTCGTCCACGATTGGTGTGAAGAAGTCGAGCGTCTGAACGACGGCCTGCTCATCGTTGAGTTTGTACACGCATGCATCGTCGGCCCACTCGTGCCCGACAAGCACATTGGGGTCGGTGATCTTGGGAAGCTTCGAAAGGACCTGTCCCAGGTCCGCAGCAGAGAGCTTACAGCCTCAGCCAGCGCCATGGCTGAGCTGAGTCAACCGCGGCTTCTCATCTTTCGCTTGTTCAGTACCCAACGGCCTCTCCATCACAACTGCTCGCACCATACAACACACAACCGAGGAAGCCCATTCCGTGCGTTGGCAAGCTGCAGCATGAGCTTCATTGGGGCGTTAGCCTTTGCGGTAGCTGCGCCATTCGGTTTCGAGGATCAGAGCGCCCATGGCCGTGCTGTAAACGCGACCACCTGCGCCTCCCCAAGCCCCTACTGGGTCCCAGCTTCCGTACTCATCGAAAGTGTCAGCGCTTGTGAGCTCGGCTTTTTTATCAGCGGCGCTGAAACCGCGCTGGTTCTTGAGCAAGACGTCGTTCGCTGCCTTACTCCATTTTTCCCACTTTTCGCCACCGACACGAAAGAGCGCTTCGCTGGCGAAGTACCAATAGTAGAAGTCGATCTTGTAGTGGTCCCAGATCGGCAGGTTGTCCTTCTCGATACAGCCGTTCACATGGCTCAGGACCGTCTTGTCAGCTTTATCGCGCTTTCCGGTGTCGAGCATAGTCGTGACGTAGACGGCATTCATCGTCGGATGAGTTTTGTACTTCGTCACCGGTATGAGGCGCGCACTATTGCTTCCCGGACTGTCATAACCCGTCCTCATGAATCCGTTCACTTTTACCGTCACCAGTTCGAACCAGTTCTCGGCATCTGAAAATGACTTGGAATAGTCGAACTCAAGCCCGACACGGCGCGCTGTAACAAGAGCGTCCAGCATCCAACCGGTGACTGAGCTGTCATTGATTCCTGGCTGGACACCGTAACGCCAGCCCAGCCCGGGGTTTTGTGCCTTCAAAATGAAATCAACAGCCCTATCGGCGACAGGCTTCAGCACCGCGTCGCCGGAAAGTCCATACAACTCCGCAACAGCCTTCGCGGCAATCGCATGGTTATAGACGAAGTGGTCGTCATCTTTGGGGCCAAAGCAGCCGTCGTTGTCCTGTGCCTTCCGCAGCCACAGCAGTGCGTTCCGCAAGGTCAATCGATACTCCCCTGACTTATGGGAGTACCCACAACCCGTGAAACTCAGTACGGAGAGACCCGTTAGACCAATATCAGCCACGTCGACCCACCCCTGGTCACTGTTCTCGTCGGTTACAAATTCGATGCTTCCGGTGTGTTTGGCTTTCGTTCGATTTGAGTCTTCAGCAAAGTCTGTCGCGCTCCAGTTTCCTTCACGGTTCTGGTGATCGTTCAGCCAGTCGAGCGCGTCTTGGACGCGCTCTTCGTTGGGGCGCACTTGATCCTCTTTTCTAGTTCGATGCGACAGCCCACCGCTTGCCTTTCCACCGGCCGTGCCGGTGTCATCCCAGTCGCCCGGTGATTCTTTTTCCTTCTTCGTACCCGAGGTGCCACCGCCTGTCTCCTCCTCGTCGTCTTCGGACAACAGGCCATGATTGAGTTCAACTACGCCCAGCTTCAATTTGGCCCTCGACTGCGCCAGCTCAACCGGCGTTTGGAGAGCAAGCAAGTTGACGTAAAGAAGTATGCCGCCTGTCAGCATGACTAGGAGCGTTCGAATCAAACTACGCATGGGTCTACCTCAGGCCTCGGAACCTGACTTGATGCTATCAACTGGGTTCACGAGTCCGAAAAGGAAACGGCGGGCATCCAGGATGCCCGCCGATAGGGTCATGCGTGTTGTTCAGACCCGTGCCTGTTCGCCTTCTACTGGGAGCCCGGCTTCGGCCCACTCTTTGATGCCTCCGCGGTAGTCCCAGACGTTTGTGTACCCTTCGCCTTCGGCCACACGGGCCGCTTTCGTTGATGCGTTTCACGAATAGCCTGCTCAGTAAAACACGAGCATTGCTCCCGTGTCTTCAGGCAAGCGCGCGATGACATCGCTGACACTGAGTTGCTCCGCGCCCGCAATGTGCAGCGCGCCGTAGCTGCCGGGGCCTCGGTTGTCATACAACTTGAACACGTGCCCGGCATCGAGCTCGCGTTTCAGGTCGTCCATTTCTATCGTTTTCATGCGGTCTCCTGATTGTCTTGTCCGGGAACCAAGCGGCACCGGAAAAGCCTGGGTTTACTGCCACACATGTTGCGCGTGAAAAGCCCGCGCGTTTACACGCACGATCCCCGCCCCTGCATAACGAGGTGTAAAAGCTTCATTCTTCCGGCTTTATCCCGGCGTGATGGTTTGTATTCTGCCGCCCCGTGCCCGTGTTGAACGGGTGGTGGAATAGTGGACCATGTTAGTCTACTATACACTTCCAGCGGGCATCAACATTCGAGACGCAACGCTGTTAGGAGAGCGCAAGCATGCCAGACCCAACCGAAAAATGGGAAGACAACGTTCCTGGGGCGTGGTACGTCGACAAAAGCTGCATCTTCTGCGGGCTCTGCCCACAGTTGGCACCTGAGAACTTCCGTGAGTCCGAAGACGGCACACACGACCTGATCTACAAGCAGCCGGAAAACGACGAAGAAGTCGCTCAGTGCGAAGACGCGGCCGCGCAGTGCCCTGTGCAGTCGATCGGCTCAGACGGCGCATAGTTAGCAATCCAAAACACCCGGCCCCGAGCCGGGTGTTTTTCTTGCCCTGCGCTATTTTGAACCATCGTTTGATTTTCGCCCATTCTTTCAGCCGCCGCGGGCTTGCGGGCACGCGGCCTCTGCTTACTTTGCGCCTATGGGCGTACCGACAGACATTTCCCCGGTCATTCTTGAGCAGATCCCGCCAACGCAGGACCGGCGTTTTGAATTTGCTGAACTCTTCGGCAACGACAACCCGGTCGAGCTTGAACTCGGCATCGGCAAAGGACGCTTCCTGATTCTGTCCGCGGCAGACCACCCGGAACGCAACTGGGTCGGCGTCGAGTGGGCCAGTCGCTACTACCGCCTCGTGGCCGAGCGCGCCGCAAAACGAGGGCTCCTAAACTTGCGCGTACTGCGTGATGATGCAGCACGGGTCGTACGCGACAACATCGCCAATGAGTCCATCGACGCGCTGCACGTCTATTTTCCGGATCCGTGGCCGAAAGATCGCCATAAAAAGCGACGCCTCATTCAAGCGCCATTCGCAAGGGAAGCCTCCCGTATTCTGAAGCCCGGCGGGTTGGTGAAGCTCGCGACAGACCACGAGGACTACGCTGTCCAGATGGAGTCCGTGTTCCAGGCCGACCCGGATTTTGAGCAGACTTTCCGCGCGGTCGGCGACGACGCGCCCGAAGGCGTAACGAACTGGGAGATCAAGTTCAGGCGTGAAGGACGCGTCATCCACAAATTCGCGTTCGCCCGCAAGCCACGCGGATCAGCGTAACTAAAGCATTATCGGACGTGCTTTACACATCGCCCCGGTTGCATGTTGCGGGTGTGTCTGCAACAATTCACGTCCTCTTTTTGCCCCGTGTATAGAAACGTCACCCTGACGGAGTCGTAGTATGCGTAGGATGATTGTAGCCGCCTTAGCGGTCGGGGTTCTTTTGACCGCCGGTTGCCAGGACCAGGAAGCACGAACACAAAATGCCCGCCTTCAGGCTGAGCTCGACCTGCTGAAGACCCAGCAGAACAAGGGCGGCAGCAATGACGCCTTTGCCCAGTGGCTGGCAGCCCAGTCGGCGACCAAAGGCAACGATGACCTCGAGAAGCGCGTGAACTCACTCAGCGAGGACATTGGCGCCGGTCTTGATGACATCAAGAAGCAGATCAAGGACTCCAATGACTCGCAGGAAAAGCGCGTCGACGACCTTGAAGATCAGCTCAAGAAGGTAAGTGACATCGAGGGCACCATTTCGGCGCTCAAGGGCATGATCGAGTCGCTTGAAACCAAGGTAAAGAACGTCGATCCCAACGAAGTCCTGACTGCCAAGGGTGACCTGCTCGCCCGCGAGAATGACCTGCGCCTCGAAAAACAGGCGCGCGAGGACGCCGAAAAGCGGATCGCGGACCTGCAGCAACAGCTGGCCGACGCAAAAGCCGAAGTTGAGAACATCAAGGCTGAACTGGTGGGTCTTGAGGGCGAGGACATCAGCAAACACCCGGACTACAAGAAGCTCTCAGCCGAGAAACGAAAGCTTGAGTCCGAGGTCAAGAACCTGAAGTCCGATTACGAGAACCTGAAGATTCAGAAGGACGCGCTCGAAGCGCAGCTTCGCAAGGGCACCAACCCGCCCGGTGACACCGTTACTGAGATGCCGAAGAACTATGAGTTCTCGGGCACGGTGGCCGAAGTCAGCAAGGGCGCACGCCCTGACGGGCCGAGCTATCTGCTGGTGGGCAGCATCCAGTTCAAAACGGAAGTACCGGCCGTCGGCACCGAATTGATGGTCGTTGACGCCAAGAACCAGCCCGTCTGCAAAGTCAAAGTAATCCGTCACTACCACTTTGATGATCGTGAAGAAATGCCGGTCGATGAAGTCGGCTGCCAGACCCTTGACGAAAATGCCGCACGCCCCGTAGCCAAGGGCGACAGCGTAATCTGGATCAAGCCGGACAAAGAAGACGGTGGTGACACCAGCAACGACGCTGGTACGCGTAACACTTCCGGCGGAAATGACGGGACGGCAGGCGGCGATTAATCGCCCTGTCCGGGCCCTCACATACGTATGAAGCAAAAGGGGGCGCCCTGTGCGCCCCCTTGGTATGCTGGGTCGAAACCGTCTAGACGCCGGGCCGGGTGCTGAGAGACTCAGCCGCCTGACGCAGCGTTAGACCGAGTGTTAGAACTACAGCCAGGAATACTGCGATGAAGAAACTCGCCCTTGCCTCGTTGATGTTGCTGCTCGCCTTTGCGCCGAGCATGCTTTCCGCTCAGGACGACAAACTTGCCGGCGAAGCAGCCAAGTTGATCGAGCGCATTTCAAAGCGCCCCGAAAAGGCTTGGGACTACGCCTTCGCACTGCGCCAGATGGCCGAGACTGAAGAAGGCAGCAAACTGGTAGGCACTTTCGAGAGCGAGCTCGAGAACGAAAGCGAGGCCGTGCAGATGGTCTGCAGCCATCTCGTTGCCCTGTACGGAACGCCTGAGCTGGCTTACGAGGCCTGGGGAAACCTGCTTGAGAGCGACGACAGCGCGATCGTCGAAGCGACCGCCATGATGGTCACGCAGGAAGGGCCCGAAGACGACGAGTTGATCGAGCGAGTCCGTATGGCGTGGGAAGACTCGGAAGAGCTCAGCGCCGGCGCTCGTACCGCGCTCTGTGAATGCCTGCTCGTTAACGCGAAAGATGAGCTGGCCCTTGAGCAGCTTCGCGAGTTCCTGTCCTCAACCAACCACGAACTTGTCGGACGCGCCGCACTTGTACTTTCCGAGCGTGGCCACCCACAGGAAGTCGCCGCGCGCATTGACTCACTGTCACGCGAACCGGGAGACATCGGACGGCTCGCGCGGGTCGGGCGCGAAGTAGTGAAAATCAACCAGGCCGTCACGGACATGAAGGCCGGCAAGTTCAAGCGCAAGGATCACCTGATCGAGAGCGAAATCCGCACGATCAAGAAGCACTACGTGAACGACTATTTTGTTTACGCAGACAAACACCAGGACCTGAACAACCAGAACCTTGTGGATAACGCCTGCCGCGCCATGGCAAGCGCCACTGACCGCTACGCCGCCTACCTGACTCGCGAAGAAATCGACGAGATGAACCAGGACCAGGAGGGTCGCTATGTCGGCATTGGTGCACACGTCGCGATGGGCGATGATGGGTTGATCTATGTAACCCAGCCGATTTATGAGGGGCCTGCCTACGCAGCAGGTGTACGCACCGGCGACAAGCTGGTCGCGATTCTTGATGGCAGCGGCAAGCGGATTGACCTTGCGGGGGCATCATTAGATGACGGCATTGCATACGTCCGTGGCCCCGAAAACACGACGGCCACGATCTTCGTCATGCGCCGCGGCGTAGACAAGGAGCTCAAGTTCGAAATTCCGCGCAGTGTCGTGAAAGTAGACACCGCCCTTGAGGAAATGCTTCCCGGGCAGGTCGGCTACGTACGCCTTACACGCTTCGGCACCAACAGCGCGGCAGACATGAAGGAGTCGCTCGACAACCTGCGCCGTCAGGGGATGAAAACGCTGGTGCTTGATCTTCGGAACAACGGCGGCGGGCAGCTCACGGCCGTGCTCGACATCGCCAGCATGTTCTTGAAGAAGGGCAGCACGATCTCCAGCACGGGCGGACGCTACAAGCCGTGGGAAGGCCGGCACCTGCTGCCGAAAGCTGAGAAAGGCGACTACGAAGAAATCCCAATGGTCTGCCTGATCAACGGCGACAGTGCTTCGGGGGCGGAAATGCTTTCCGGCGCGCTGAAAGACAACAACCGCGCACTTCTGATCGGCCGCCGCACTTTCGGCAAAGGCATCGGCCAGAGTTTCTTCGGCGTAAACAAGAGCGGCAATTCGCGGGTGCTGAAATGCACGGTCTTCGCCTACTACCTGCCCAGTGGGATCAGCATTGACCGCTACGAAGGTGAAGGCGGCGTGACGCCCGAGATTTACATGAGCCCGGATCTGCTTGAGCCGTGGGAAGTATACGCCATCGACAAACTGCGCGAGTCGCGCAAGCTCGAGGACTACCTCGACCAGAACTACGTCGGAATCAAGAAAGCCGACTACATGAAGCTCGCGACCTTCGACGGGCTCGATACGGCGAACTGGCCTGAGTTCGAGAAACTCTACCAGAGCCTGAACACACCCCTGGCACGCGACGACGTGCGCCGCGAGTTGCGTTACGCGCTTCGCGCCCGCGTGCAGGATGATCGTGGCGCCGAATTCACGCAAAACTTCCAGGGCGACAAAACCATCCTTCGGGGCGTTGAAGAGCTCTACAAGAAGATTGGCAAAGACCCGAAGGAAGTGCCGGAGTACAAGGCCGTCATGAAGTAGGCCAGCGTGCCAGCACAAAAATGCGGCCGGTGCACGCCGGCCGCATTCATTTACCGGGCACCCAGACCATTGCAGGCAACCCCCTTCCAACACATTCTCTGATCAATGAAGAAGCTTCTGCGAGTTGCACGCCGCTTCCTTCCGCTGGTGTTCAGCCTCGCGGTTCTGGTGTACCTGTTCGGCTACCGGACTGACCCCGTTGAGAGTTGGAACACAGCCCGCAGCGTCAAGCCTTCGATGCTGTTCATTGCGCTTGGGCTGGGGCTGATGAGCTTCGTCTTCGCGGCCGTTCGGCTCAAGATCCTCGTCGAAGTGCTCGGGCACAAAGTCAGCTTGACGCGCATGCTGATCTATACGCTGGTCGGTCAGTTCTACAACTCAGCCATTCCCGGTGGATCTGTGGGCGGCGACGCGATCAAGGCGCTGTACCTCTCCAATGCTACGCGCAGCAAACCGCAGGCTTTTGCGGCCGTGCTGGTGGATCGATTGTGCGGGCTGTTCATGCTGGCGACGCTTGCACTGGTGATGCTGATGCCCAGCATCCAGGATGAGTCCATGCGGCAGGCGGCAGGCGTGATCATCGTTTTCACCGGTGGCGCGACGGCAGCGATCATCGCCATGACCAGCCGACGCGTTCGCAAGCTTGTGCCCAAAGGGCTGTCCAACAAACTTCCGTTCCACGACACGATCCGCGCATTCGACGAAGCCATGCAGATTTATCGTGGGCACAAAAAAGGTCTGTTGCTGGCGCTTTTGCTTAGCATCCTTCCACAGGCCGGCTGGATCGGCATGCACATCGCCATCGGCCAGGGTATCGGCATCCAGCTGATCTGGACGGACTACGCAGTGTTGATTCCCGTTGCCGGCATGGTGGCCGCACTGCCTATCAGCTTCGGCGGCTGGGGCATCGGTGAGGCTGCCAGCGTTTACTTCTTCGGTTTACGCGGAGTACCGGAACAACCGGCACTTGTGCTATCGTTAAGCGGCAGGCTGATCCAGTTGGCTTGGGCAATCGTCGGCGTGCCACTAAGTTGGGCTCTGCCGAGGCCGAAAGACATCGAAGCGGCAGTACACGGCGACGCCGTGTTGCCTGATAAAGAAGTAGAAGCCGCGACAAGAGCGAAAGTACAGTCAAACTTATAACGAGTTGCACTCTGACGTCTGGTTTCCAGAACCATGCACATCGCCTACCTAGAATTCGACATGCAGGAAGCCCTTCGCCGGATGGGTGTGAAGCAGCTAATGAAGCTGTGGAACGAACTGCTGTTGATGGCGAGCGGCGATGTCGATCAGGCACTGCAGTGGATGGAAGACATCTGGGAACGGCACGACCTGATGCAGGGCCAGATGAGCTTCGACGAGTTCAAAGACCTGCTTGAGCAAGAGGGTCTGATCCGCCGCCGCGAAGGACAGTTTGACCCCAACAATCCCGAGGGCGGTGCGGGCACTGCCTTTGAGCTGACAAAGCGCGGTGAAAGAAACATCCGCAAAGATAGCCTTGAGCACATATTCAAAGACATGAAGTCTCTGGGCGACGGCGATCATCGCACACCGAATGCAGGCTCAAGCAACGAGCGCCTTCCGGAGACGCGACCCTTTGCGTTCGGCGACCTTTCCAGCGACATCGACTACAACGTGAGCATCCGAAACGCGCTCAAGCGAGGCATCGACGACGTGTCGCTGACTGAAGACGACCTCGAAGTCTTCGAGACCGAACAACACGCGAGTTGCGCAACCGTGCTGATGATCGACATCAGCCACAGCATGATTCTGTACGGCGAAGATCGCATCACACCCGCCAAGAAAGTAGCGATCGCACTGACCGAGTTGATCAAGCAGAAGTATCCCAAGGACAGTGTCGAGGTCATCACGTTCGGCAACGAAGCGCAGCAAGTACCGGCCCACCGGTTGCCCTATCTGCAGGTCGGCCCGTTCCACACAAACACGCAGGCTGGCTTGCGCCTCGCGCAACGCCTGCTGAGTCGCCAGAAGCATACGAACAAGCAGATATTCATGGTCACCGACGGCAAGCCAACGGTGATTCACGAACAGGGGCAGTTGTACCGGAACGTAAGCTGGATCCTCGACCCATTGATCGTGAACCGCACGCTGGAAGAGGCTGAACTCTGCCGCCGCCGCGGAATCACGATCAGCACATTCATGATCGCCCAAGACCCGCACCTCGTTGAGTTCGTAGACAAGCTAACTCAGGTGAATCGCGGGCGAGCCTACTTCAGCGCCCTCGACAAACTCGGCGGCAACATCTTCGTAGACTACATGAAAAACCGCCGACGCCGCGTACGCTAACGCGAACGGGGACGCTGACGCGTCCCCGTGTTTCTACTTGCGTGCAGCCAGAAGCTGCTGCTTCACGTGCTCTGGCGCCTGCTCATAGCCAGCCGGCTCCATGCTGTAGGCACCACGACCCTGTGTCAGGCTGCGGAGTTGACCGACATAGCCGAACATCTCCGCCAACGGGACGATTGCTCGGATGACGCTTTCACCCTCGACACCTTCGACACTCTGAATCCGACCGCGGCGCTTGTTCAGGTCACCGACCACGGCACCAGTGAATTCGTCAGGCACGCGACCTTCCACGCGCATGACGGGCTCCAGCACTTCGGTACCGACTTCGTCCAGCAGCTTTCGGAACGCAATCCTGGCGGCTGACGCAAACGCGAAATCTTTGCCGTCCACATCATGATTCGAGCCGTCATACAACACCGCTCGGAACCCACCGACCGGGAACCCGGCCGGGCCACCGCTCAAAGCTGCTTCGCGTAAACCCGCTTCAGCACTACGGACAAATGCCCTGGGTATCACACCGCCACGAGTTTCGTCCACAAACTCCACCTGGTCATACTGGTCAGCTGGAAGGCTTGACCACCGGAATTTGACGTGTCCATAACTGCCCGCGCCGCCGGTCTGCTTTGAGTGCAGTCCTTCGGTTTCGGTTTCTGCTTTCACACGAGGCGCTTCTCGGAACGCCACACGTGGTGCCCCCAGCAGCACGTTCAGCCCATGCAGCGTACGCAGCCGTTCCTGCAACACGGTAAGTTGCAACTCACCCATGCCGGCAACCAGAACCTGACCTGTGTCAGGGTCAGTGCTGATGCGTAGCGTTGGATCGTCCTGCGCCCTGACCGCCAGAGCCTCGGCCAATTTGTCCGCCTCAGCATTGGTTTCTGCCTCAATCGACATCGTGATAACCGGCTCTGGAAAGCGAATCGCCTCCATCGCCACCACACGAAGCGAATTGCACAGGGTGTCACCAGTACGCGTTTCACCCAGGCCAACGGTCGCAACAAAGTCACCAGCGTCGGCCCGTTTCACAGGCTCGCGTTTGTCCGCATGCATGCGGAACAACCGACCGATGCGAATCCGTGTACCCGTCCTCGCGTTGCTTAGCACGTCGCCTACCGACAACACACCGCTGAACAGCCGGACATAGCTTAGCGTGCCAAACTCGTCACGAACGGTCTTGAAAACCAGACCAACGCTCGGCATATCCGGCGTTAGTTCCAGCGCCTCATCCGTTTCAACGTCGACCACGCTCTGCATGGCAACTTCCTCCGGTGAAGGCAGGTAGTCGACCACTGCATCCAGCAAGGTCTGCACACCGGCGTTGCGCAGCGCCGTACCACAAAGCACGGGAACAAGTCGACGAGCCAGTGTCGCCCGCCGAATCGCCGTACGTACTTCGACTGGATCGATTTCGTCCCATCGATTTTCAAGCACCAGAGCGCCGATGACGTCGTCAAACCCGCCCAACGTCTCAAGCATGCGTTGTCGGTAACTCTCCGCGTTCTGCATGAGGGAGGCCGGTATGGGAACGCGCTCTATGTCCAGCCCGTCTGGCCCCTGCCAATAGACAGCCTGCATTGCCAGCAGATCGATCACACCCGCAAACGTGTCTCCGGATCCAATGGGTACCTGTACTGCCAAAGGACTAATGCGTAGGCGCGTCGCGATCTGCGCCAGACATCGGTCAAAGTCGGCACCACGCTTGTCCATCTTGTTGATGAACGTGAGTCGAGGAACGCGATAACGATCTGCCTGCCGCCAAACGGTCTCGGTTTGAGCCTCGACGCCCTCTTTCGCGTCAAGCACACAGATAGCTCCATCAAGCACACGCAGGCTGCGTTCGACCTCGGCTGTGAAGTCAACGTGACCTGGCGTGTCGATCAAGTTGACGCGGCAAAGCACGCCTGACTGTGTATGTCGCCACTCGCAGTAAGTTGCCGCCGCGTTGATGGTGATGCCCTTTTCCTGTTCGATCTTCTCGAAGTCCAGAACCGAAGCACCGTCATGAGTCTCTCCTGTGGCGTGGATCCGGCCTGTGTAGAACAGGAAGCGCTCGCTCACGGTCGTTTTGCCCGCGTCGATGTGCGCAATAATGCCGATGTTTCTAAGCAATCTCATGACAACCTCCAGAATAACCAGAATGAGCGGCCCAGCGCCGCTCAATACCGGTTAACGAGGTTGTGGTTCAAAAAGGCGTGGGTCGGCGTGGTCTCACTAAGTCAGCACCAACCAAGAAGGGCAATAGTGGCCGCGTTCGTTGATGCAACGTCATATCCGTCGCCGGCGTACGCAAAACAGGCCTGCTGCTGCGATCACCAGCCAGAGTGACAGCGCGGACTGGCTGGAAAACTCCGATACGCAACCGCCACCGCCTCCCCCACCGCCGCCCATCGAAGTAGCTGGCCCGGTGTACGGCGTGACCGTCAGCGTTGCTGCGCTGCTTGTCTCCGTGCCGTAGGCGTTTGTAACGATGCAGCGGAATGTTGCGCCGTCGTCGGCCAGTGTGAGTGTTGAAGTTGTGTAGGTGTTTGAGTTCGCGCCACTGATATCGCTGCCGTTGCGCTGCCACTGGTAGCTGAGCGAGCTTCCTGTTGCCCCGACACTGAACGTAGCGGTTTGTCCTTCTTCGCGTGTTTCATCGCCGGGGTGCGTAACCACTACCGGCGGCTGGCCGGTTACTGTGATGTCGATGAAGTCACCCGTCGCAAGGTTGTGGTAGCTGCCACTGGGCGTCGTCTGCAACTTGCTGGCACGAATCATGTACCAGACCTGCCCAATCGGAGCGCTTGTGTCGTCGTAGCTGGTGCCTGTAACAGGCGATGTCGTGAGCTGCGTGTACGGGCCGCCCTGGGCCGTTGAGCGATAGACATGGTAGCCGTCCACCGTGTCTGAACTCGCTGCCCAGCTTACCGTCACGGTACCGCCCGTCTGGCTGGCCGCCGGCGAAGTGGCGGGTGCAACATAGTGAAGGCGCAACGTGGGATCACCCATGAGGCTGATCTGCACCCCATAATTGAACTGGCTGCTGAGCGGGGCGTCGTTCATTGACTCCAGGTGGCTCATGCCGATTGGCTCGCCGATGCCCATGCTGTGAAAGTACCACCAAGGTCGACCGGACCACGCACACGTCAGCGCCTTCCCGCTGGCAAGCGGCGCGCGAAGAAACGCATTGCTGTAGTCCCAGTCACCGTGGTAGCTGCCGAACAGGCTTGTGAATGCAACCTGAACCGCGTTCGCGGCAAAATCATTGGTGGTACCAACGCCACCCGCACTGGTGTAGCTGCCGCCGCCGCAACCGTATGCCCAAAGGTAGTCGCCACTGGTAAGCGTGCTGAAGAACGTACCGGAGCCAATCGTCGTAACGTTTGCCGAACCAACCATCGGCACGAAGCTGCGGTATGCGCTGGCAGCAAAGCCCTCGCCGCCGAACACGCCGAAGTTGTCACGCACCACAGCCTTGTCCTGCGGGCGCCATTGTGTCGTCCGGAACTCATGGTCCTTGTCAAGGTATGCCTCAAGTAATTGCTCTTCAGTCTGGCTGAAGGCAGGCAATTCGGCGAGGTCCACACGCCCGACCATCATCTCAAGTGCGCTGGTAATCGCGCTCTGGTCAAACTTACCGTCGCCGGGAACGTTGTGGTTTCGCGAGTTTGAGGACGTCGTGTTGTTGACCGTGCTGTCCGTCCAACTGCCGTTCATTTCACCGTAGTACGCATCCGTCGGCCACGCGCCGACGTGGTTCGTATGCGCGTCAGGGTTCAGTTCACCGGAGTGTGGAATCGGGACATGGCCGAACAGAAACACGGCTTTCGTATTGGTCGTGTCAGCCTGCCACTGGGCTTTGATCACGTTTCTCACAGCGGTCGGCGTGGCGGTCCGCGATACATTCAGGCGAATCACCTGCCAGCCGTCGCCGACGAGGTCCTGTTCAAGACGCGCAAGCTTTGTTGCAAGTGTCGTGGTGAACGAGTCGTCAACGACCAGAATCAGCTTACCGCGCGAGTGCACGGCTGGCGCGTCAATCGCTGCACAGCAGAATCCCCAACCCGTCCAGCCGCTTGCAACACGAGCAACCGCGTACTCATAGATGGTGCCCACGCTGACGCTTGAATCCGTCCATGTAAGGGTGCCGGACGACAACGTCGCCAGCGCACTGCTCCATGTTCCGCCGTTCCAGGTTCGTTTGTAGACCTGATACTCGGTTGTTCCGGACACATTCGTCCAGTTCAAGGTGATTCTCGGCGGTGACGCCTGTGTGGCGACATTCAACTCGACGGACATTTCACGAGTCGAAGCTTGCGCACCGAGACTCGACGCCAATACGAGAAAAGCAACGACAACCAACATTCGCATGGATTACCCCTGTTCGCGGTTACTGCAGTGGCGAAAGGGTAATCCAACCGCGACTAGCGTCGTAGCACTATCCGTTTTTAGGTATGCACTTACGGGTTCCCGTACCACCAATACCCGTTAATGGGTTCGAATGTCATGCCCTGTCATTCGGCACTTATTCGTCGGTCGAAGCATTTTCGTCTTCAAGCTGCTTCGCCCAGTTCTTGTAAGCCACTCCAAGCTCCTGAGCCGCGTCGGCAACCGAAGTGTCCGCGTGCTTCTTTGCAAAGGCGTCAAAGATTTCGGCGGCCTGCTTCGCCGCTTTGATCGTCGCAGGCACATCGTCAATGATGCCCCCAAAAAGCGCCCAGGCTTTCAGGCGCGTCGCGACGAATGCGTGCCGGGCAGTCTTCTCAAGTTCGTAGTCTTCAAGCCCATGGATTCGTTTGATCTCGGCATCCGGGTCACGAAGACCCTCCAACCCCTTGTAGCACCGAGCAAGCTCGCGCCAGCAACTCTCAGCTTGATCAAAGCGCTTGTTGATCTCGTGAACGTCTGCGCGATGCGCCAGCGTCTCACTCATGTCTTCGATGCGCTCAATGATGTAGTCCGCGTCCTCAACTGCGTTGTCTGAATAGTCACCGTCGGAAATCTCGACAGCAAGCTTGTAAGCCTTTGCGTATTGGCCTTCGCCAAAGGCAGCCGCCGCTTCCTTCACATCAGACCGAACGCGAGACCGCCGAAGCATTGGGTACTTGACCTTCTTCAACTCTGTGAGCGCGGCAAGTTCCCATCCGTCCTTGTGAGCGTGAACAACTTTGCCGTCAACGCCGATCACCCAGACGCGGCACAAGATCTCAGCCTCAAAGCGCGTGTCGAAGAAGCCATCCAGTGCTACCGGAAACTTGATGCCAAGCTCAGTGACTTTGTCTTCGATAACTTTGATGTCCTGAAACTGGTTGTACGACGTGATGATTCGCAGCCCGTCGTTGCGGTACTGCGCATCCAACTCAACCATGCGACGCAACTGCGTCAGGCAGGGCGGTCAGGTACAACCCCACTTCTTGAAGACAATCACTTCGCCTTGCAGGTCGGAGAACTGGTTCCAGGCCGGCGGGTTGATCCAGTGTTCAACGGCGTGGTCATCGATTGTGTCGCCGACACCGTATGGGGCTTCCGCATCCTGGGCGACCAGCGCCAACGGAAACAGAAGCAGTATCAACAGCAAGGCAACACGTGCCATGGTGAACCTCCGGTCAAGTTACCCAAATTATCGGGCACTCGCTGGCGGGCAAGCATTATTGCGCATAAGCGCCGAGATGCAGCAGGTGGCGTTCGCGGGCCTTGCAAAAGAACGCGTCGTAGAGCCCCTGCTTGAAGTCGGGAAAAGTGTAATCGCGCTTGAGCCACTCGCCATCGCGAAAGCTGAGTGTCACCTCGGCCGAGATGCCCTGCCCGATGTACACGCGATGCGCGAGCCCCTTGACGCTGGCCAGTACAAGCTTGGCCCCCGTAACGTAACCGGGGTCAAGATTGATGGGACGCTGCTCGCCGTAGCGGTCTGCCAGTTGTTCCTCAAGTTTGTTGGTCTGGACTTTCCATTCGGACAGCATGGACGGATCGGTGAGTCGATCGAAGCTGAAGAAGCGGCGTTTGAGAGCATCGCCCATTTCAGGCTGATAGTGGTCGGTAAGGTCGAACGGGAATTCATCTGAGACGAGTTCCACGTCGCCCATCAGGTGCTCGACCCACATAAGGGCATCATCCACGATAGACACATCGCGGTAGATCACGCCCAGAACAGGCGTAACAGGCTGAGGCGGCACAATCCGACCCATGGCGTACCCGAAAGGAGCAGCGAGCGATTCAACAGCTTACCACATGAAGCGGTGTCCGCTATTCCTTCTGACCGATCCAGCATATCTTCCACCCATTAGCCTTTCGTACTAGACAGAGAATCAGTTCATCCTCGTTCGTCTCCTCGGACGTAAGTTCTTCGAAGCGGACGGAAATTCGAACTACACAACACTGCTCTGTGTGCACCTTGCGAACTTCGCCGAAGGTTTTCGTGAGCCGCTCGTTCATCCCAAAGCTCTCAGCGTTCTCTAGCGATGATGCCTCCGGCGCAAAATCCAAAACCTCAATGTGCTCAATGAAGGTGTTCCTCGTTCGCCACGGGTTGTGTTGCTTCCTGCCACGTTTCCGAAACGACTTTTCCATCTCGTCAAACTGTTCGTTGAAGCCTTCGCGAGAGTCGAAGACTTCGGTCATTACGGTTCGCTCTTCTTCCCCATCTTCTTGGGATCGAACGGACACGACGTCCTGCCAGAAGGGAAAAGTGAACTCCCTGAACTCGAACTCGACTTGTCCAAGTCCAGCAAAAAACTCGTCGAGTGTGCCGAAAACCGCCACGTTTCCGGGACGGGATTTCAGACGCTCGGTGTTCGTGAGCTCGGACTCGGGGACGTCCTCCCAGACCGACTCGTCTTCGGGGATCGGCTTGCGTGAGTCGCGCTCGGGCGGGACTTCACTGTCGTCATCTTCACCATAGGGCTCGTTCCCGCTCCACGCCCGGTTGCCGCTGGGGCGCTTGCGGGGCGCGTTGCCCATTTGTCCGTCCGCACCGCCGAACCATGTGCCGGGTCCCGATTCGGCGTGGGCGATGTAGCCCATCGCACCAATTAGGGCGAAGCCGACCACAACTAATACCCAAGCCGCTACGATTCGCTTAACTTTGCCCATATCGAGACTCCGTTCAGAGATCATCCGAGTATTGCGACGATAACAAACGAAGTCTCGGTGTGTGAGCGGTCAATGACCCGCAATCACACTACGCGCGGCTGCCCCACCATGCGACGCAACATACCGATCTGGCCGAGGTGGTAGATTTCATGGAATGCAAGGGTTGCCAGCAGGCTTCCGACTGTCTCGTCCGGGTTGTTGACCGGGCTGAACGGCGCTTTCTCTTGTGCACGCTCCGGCGTAACTCCCCCGATCTGCTCAACAAGAGTGTCTTGGACCTTACGAAACCGGCTTGCCAACTCGTCCAGGGGCAGGGCTTCGTCCGGCCCGAGGGCCCCAGAGCCTCGCTTGTACTGCGCCGTTTCATCAACCGGCCATGCCGGCTCTCCGGTTAGCCACGCCATGATTCCATTTCGCGCGTCTGCCAGATGGCCCACCACCCAGTTCAGCGTCTGCCCCGTTGGCGTCGCTTTCAGGCTGTCTTCATGGCTTATGCCCTGCAGTCCCTGCTCTAGAAACCAGTTGGTCATGCCAAACTGCCTGCAGATGGCTTCATTGTTCATGGCGCTACTCCGTTGGTTGGGTTGATGCTTCAAGCTTGCGGATAACTTCGATGACTTTCAAAAACGCTGCGTACTCACGATCCGAGACCTGCCCGCGAACTACGGACTCGATTTCTTTCACGTGTTCCCCAATACGCCGGACAAGGCTGCACCCCTTTGGCGTCACACCTACAAGGAATGAACGACGGTCTTCGGGATTCAAACCCCGTTTCAGCAACCCGCGCTTTTCCAGCCGGTCAAGTTGGCCGGTGAGAGTCGCGCCCTTAATCCCGAATACGTCGCGAAGCCGTCCCACGGTGCACGGTCCGTAGCGCAAGACGTAACTCAGCAGGTGACCGTCCGGGCTGTCGACCTCGCCTACGGCATTCTCGACGCTTCGAGACATCACACGGTAAGCCGCATGAACCTGCGAAAGAAACAGGGATCGATAGCCTTTCAATTCATTCATATTCCGAATATTACGCAATCCGTACTATCTAGCAAGCAAAAAGAAACCGGGGCACAGAGCCCCGGTTTCGATCACTTCATGCAGGCCTTGCGGAAACACCCGCCAAGCGCTCGTTACTCTTTACCGTAGACGTTGACTGTTGCCTTGCCGTCTTTCACGCCTTGGGTGCTGTACTTGAAGATCAGCCGCTCAATGGTGCGCCCCTCGTTGCCGGGGAAATCGATGGTGCGGCTGCGCGTGTTTTCATTGAACTCCATGCGCGTCTTTGGCTCGTATTGCTTGCCGTTACCCATAGTGACGACGATTTCGCGTAGCTCCAGATCAGCGTCTTCCACTTCGATCATGAAGCCTTTGAAGCTGCCCTTGCTGGCGCCAACGGTAATCGCGTCGGTGTCTTTGCCGAAATCGACGACACGCGAGCCAATGTGCTTGTAGCCCGGGAAGCGATCCGCCACACCGGCCGGTCGCCCGTAAAGCTTGACGGTCGCACGCCCTTCCTTCAGCTTGCTCTTGTACAGGAAAGTAACCTTCTTGATTACGCGGGCTTCGCCCGGCAGGTCGATCACCCGGCTCCGGGACTTCTCATCGAAGTTGGCGCGCAGTTCCGGCGAGTGACTTTCACCGTTGCCGAATTCGACCTTGATGTTCCACAACTCGATCTCGCCGTCGGCAACGCCGATCACGATAGCGGTAAACTTGCCTTCGTGGCCTGTGACCTCGATGGTGTCGCGGTCGCCGCCAAAGGCGACCTTGCGCTCGCCCAGAAACTGGTAGCCGTCGGCGGACTTCGGCAGGTGATTCTTCCACTCACCCGTGTCAGCGTCGGGCTTGTCGCCTGCTTCGGCCGGTTTCCCGAACAGCTTGACGGTAGCCTTGCCGCGCTTCAGTTTACTCTTGTACTTGAACTCTACCTTCTGGATCACGCGGGCTTCGCCCGGCAGGTCGATCTGCCGGCTGCGCTCGCCTTGTTTGAAGGTGTGACGAACTTCTGGCGAGTGCGTGTCACCGTTTCCGTAGGTGACCTTGATGTCGTACATCTCAAGGTTGCCGTCAACGACCCCGAGCATGATGCTTACGAAACGCCCCTCCTTGCCGGTGACAGCAATCGAGTCTTTGTCAGCCCCGAAGTCGACTTTCCGCTCCCCCAGCAGCTCATAGTTGGGGAACTTCTTGCCCCAATCCTCGCCGTCTGCTGACACGTGACTGACACCTGCACCCAAGACAAGCACGAACACGAGAAGCCATATGAATCGATACATCTCTCTCCCCCACTATTTAGTTTCGACGCGAGCAACTGATACCAACTACACCCCAGCCACGTCACCGGGTTTCGAACAAAAAGCAAGAAGCCGGAGTTCGCCAACATGAGAGTCCGACATCACCAAAAAGAGCGTAACCAACATCTGTTATGGGGGTTACAATTCAAGCTCACGCCACCAGTTCGAGGGAGATGACATGAACACAGCCAAACTAACGCTGCTCGCGCTTGTACTCGCCTTACTAGGGTTCACGCCAGCCTGCGGCGGCAAGAAGGCCATCAACCGTGTAGACGGAGACAACAATCAAGTTGAGCTGCTCGGCTCGCGAAAGGTCAACTTCAAGGGCGACTTTGACACCATCCCTGTCACGCTGTTTGAGGGCACGTTCCGCGCGATCCGCATCGACGTAGAGGGCAGCGCCCTTGAGATGTGGGACATCGACGTCTACTTCAGCAACGGCGGGCACGAAGACTTCAATACGCGCCTGAACTTCGCCGAGGGTTCGTGGAGTCGGCGAATTGATCTACGAGGCGGTGCACGCGGCATCAAGAAAGTCACCTTCAAGTACAAAAGCAAGAACGTCAGGACCGGGCGGGCGACCGTCAAACTGTACGGCATTCACTAACCCGAATTCTGGACCATGCCGGCCCGGTTTATCCCGTGCGGATTCCGGGCCGGTTGCCATTTGCGTCTGCGCGCTAGCGGTCTAGATTGCGCCTCAGGCCGTGAGCGGGAGAGAACATTGAAGATTGTCAGCATCGGTGGTGGGCCGGCAGGCCTGTACTTCGCAATCCTGATGAAGAAACAGGACCCGTCCCACGACATCATCGTGATTGAGCGCAACCGGCCATACGATACGTTCGGCTGGGGCGTGGTGTTCAGCGATGAGACCCTTGGCGGCTTCGAGCAAGCCGACAAGGAAACCTACGACCAGATCACCAATGAGTTCGCCTACTGGCCTGATATCGACACGTTCATCAAGGGCGAGGTCATCCGCAGCACCGGTCACGGCTTCGCGGGTATGTCGCGCAAGAAGCTTCTGAACATCTTCCAGGCTCGCGCCGAGGAACTTGGCGTAAAGCTGGTGTTCGACACCGAAGTCCGCAGCCTTGCGCCGTACAAGGATGCTGACTTGATTCTGGGCGCTGACGGCGTCAACAGTTGGGTGCGTGACCACCACAAGGAATTCTTCAAGCCCAGTATCGACTGGCGCAAGTGCAAGTTCAGCTGGCTGGGTGCGGATTTGCGCCTGCCTGCCTTCACATTCATCTATGAAGAGAACGAGCACGGGCTGTTCAGCGTGCATGCCTACCCGTTTGAGGAGAAGCTCAGCACCTGGATTGTGGAATGCCGCGTAGAAACCTGGCGCGCGGCCGGGCTCGACAAGGCCGACGAAGCCGAGACCATCGCGTATTGCGAGAAACTGTTCAAGCCATACCTGAAGGGCGCGAAGCTGCTCGGCAACAAGAGCGTCTGGCGGACATTTCCGACCATCCGCAACGAAACCTGGGTACACGAAAATATTGTGCTGCTTGGAGATGCAGCACACACAGCGCACTTCAGCATCGGCAGCGGCACCAAGCTGGCCATGGAAGACGCGATTGAGCTGGCGCAGGCCTTCGCCGACAACGGCAGCGACAACGTGAACGCGACGCTGAAGCTTTACGAAGACCGCCGCTGGGTCGATTCCGCCAAGTTACAGAAGACCGCGCAGACGAGCCTCGAGTGGTTCGAGAACGTCGCGCGCTATTACAAGACACAGCACCCGATCCGCTTCACCTTCAACCAGCTCAGCCGCAGCAAGCGCATCACCTACGACAACCTCAAGCTGCGCGACCCAGTGTTCGTTGAAAATGCGACAAGCTGGTTTGCCAACCAGAACCAGTTCAAGGACGTGAAGGTCGCCCCCCCCGAGTACGCCCGCGAATCCGACGAAGCCGAGATCCGCAAGCACTTTGAACTGGAAGGAGAGAGCGACGGATTGCCGACCGACCCGCCGGTCTTTCAGCCCTTCCAGTTGCGCGACATGAAGCTGGCCAATCGCCTCGTCGTCAGCCCAATGTGCCAGTACAGCAGCGACGACGGCATGCCCGACGACTGGCACATGGTTCACCTGGGCAGCCGGGCCATTGGCGGCGCTGGCCTGCTTTACACGGAGGCCACGCACGTCAGCCCCATCGGGCGAATCACACCCGGTTGCGCAGGCATGTACAAACCCGAGCACGTGCCGGCCTGGAAACGCATCGTCGATTTCGTGCACGGACACAGCAAAACCAAGATCTGCATGCAGCTCGCCCATGCCGGGCGCAAGGCGAGCACCGATCTACCGTGGAAGGGCGGCAAGCCCCTGACAGCCGAGGAAGGCGCGTGGCAAACGCTGGCGCCCAGTGCGATCCCCTACGCCGAAGGCTGGCACACGCCCAGCGAGATGACGGCCGGCAACATGGAAGCCGTGCAGGCCCAATTCGTGCAGTCAGCCAAGTGGGCCGAAGAAGCCGGCTTCGACATGATCGAGCTGCACGCCGGCCACGGCTATCTGTTCAGCACGTTTATTTCGCCGCTGACCAACAAGCGCACCGACGGCTATGGCGGCTCGCTTGAAGCGCGCATGCGCTACCCACTGGAGTGTTTTAGAGCCGTGCGCGAAGTCTGGCCTGAAGGCAAGCCGATGAGTGTGCGCATCAGCGCCACCGAATGGCACGAGGAAGGCCTGACCGACTCTGACCGAGTAGAAATCGCGAAGATGTTCAAGGACGCCGGTTTGGACATCATCGATGTCAGCGCAGGTCAGGTCGTCAGTGACCAGCAGCCGATTTACGGGCGCATGTTCCAGACACCCTTCAGCGACCTGATCCGCAATGAGGCGTACATCCCGACCATTACCGTCGGCAACGTGCAGACCGTGGACCAGGCCAACACGATTCTGTTGTCGGGGCGGGCAGACCTTGTGGCAATGGCAAGACCGCACCTGCTGGACCCATACACCATGATTCACGCGGCGCAGGACTACGAGTACGACTTGCAGTATTGGCCGCCACAGTATCTCGCTGCGAAACCGCGCCGCACGAAGGGATAGCCATGCGTGTCACACTCAAGTTGAAGATGCAGCGTCTCCCCCACGGCGACGGGTTGCCGCTACCCACTTATCAGACCGAACACGCGGCAGGCGCGGACGTGCATGCGGCACTGGAAAGCCCGGTACTGTTGCAGCCGGGTAAGTGGGAGCTAATCCCGACTGGTTTCTGCTACGAGATCCCGCCGAGTTACGAGATGCAAGTACGCCCACGCAGCGGACTTGCATTCAAGCATGGAGTGACGGTTCTGAACGCGCCCGGCACAATCGACGCTGACTATCGCGGCGAGTTGAAGGTGCTGCTGATTAATCACGGCCCCGAGCCGTTCGAAATCCAGCGCGGCGAGCGCATCGCGCAAATCATCATCGCACCCGTAACCACTGCAGATTTTAAGGAAGTCGAAATGCTCTCCGACACCACCCGGGGCCAAGGCGGATTTGGGAGTACGGGAAAGTAGAGCCCCACCCGAAAGGGTGGGGACGAGCGTCGACAGACGCTCGAAGCAGTTACTGAATGGACTCACGCGGCTGTTGCCGCGCGTCCCCGGCCTTTCGGCCGGGGCTCTAATCCCACAGCGATGTTGAATAATACCGCTCGCCCGTGTCGGCGAAGATGGTGACGATCTTTGCGTTGGGTTCGCGCTCGGCAACTTTGGCGGCTACTGCAAGGTTTGCTCCGCTGCTTTGGCCTACGAAAACTCCATTTCTGGCGAGTAACTGGCAATGATCGGCGGCCTCGTCGATGTTCACGTCGACAACTTCGTCCACCAGCACTTCGTTGAAGATCTGCGGGCGGATCGCGTCCGGCGCGCGTAGTGGCTTCAACCCCTCGATGCCGGGGAAATCGTCCGGCATCGCCTGCACGATCTTGATGCTCGGGTCGTACTCTTTCAGACGTTTCGCGATTCCCGTCAGCGTGCCGCCGGTGCCGACACCCGCGATGAAGTGGGTGATTTCGCCGTTGCTCTGGCGCAGGATCTCTTCGGCCGTGCCGTGATAGTGCGCCTGCCAGTTCGCGTCGTTGGCGTACTGGTCGACCAACAGATACTTTTCGGGATACACATCAGCCAACTCGTGTGCCTGGCGCATGGCCTCGTCGTAGCCGAGAATCGGGTCGGTCAAAATCAGCTCGGCGCCGTGCGCTTTAATGCGGCGCTGCCGCTCCTTCGATGCATTACCCGGAACAACCAGCGTAACCGGCAAGCCGAGAGCAGCACCGATCATCGCGTAGGCGATGCCGCTATTGCCAGAGGTCGAATCGAGAATACGGCGCCCGTTCAGCGAGTCGCCTTCGACAACACGCGCCAGCATTCGAAAGACCGCGCGGTCCTTGATGCTGCCGCCCGGGTTCATCCACTCGGCCTTGGCCTTGATGCTCAGCGCGGGGAAGCGCTGCTCGAGCACATTGACTTCAAGCAGCGGTGTGTTGCCGATCAGCCCCAGTGCAGGGATGCGGCGGGTAAGGTCATGAAGGATGTCGGTCTTGGTCGTCATGGCGATGTCCGTAGTTAGCGTAGCGCAGGCGTCTCGCCTGCTGAGGTCGTGCGCGTCCCGCGCACGGTTGCGCCGTCGGCAGGATGCCGACGGCCGGTGCAGGCCAGAGGCCTGCGCTACGAAGGACATCGCACCTCTTCCTGCAGGAAGTCGTGTTCGATCAGCTCGAACGAATGAAAGTCACCGGGGGCGCCCTGGTTCACGGCCACGATGACGTAGCTGTAGCCCGCCCAGGCGCTGGCCAAGTCGGTTTCGCTGGGACGCGCCGGATGGTCTGGGTGACTGTGGTATATGCCTATGATGTCCAGACCTTGCTCGCGAGCTTCGCGGTCAAGTCGGACGAAATCTTTCGGGTCCAGTTCAAATCGGTCGTGGGCACGCTCGGTGTTGAGGTTTCCGGTGCGATGAGCCTCGACGCCTTCGCGGGCGTCGCCGGAAACGCGGCCAACGATTACACCGCAGCATTCGTGCGGGTAAGTCTCAACGGCGTGGTTCTCAATGTGGGCCCGAATGGCGGGCGTTATGGTCAGCATGTCTCTGGCTCGAACAGTATCTCAAATGAAGTCAAAAACGGCGGGCGCCGTTAGCGACAACAAAGACAGCTGTTCAAAGTCATGCTCATGGCTCGAAATCGTAGCGCGACATACGGGAACGTCAACCGGGTATCCACTCGCCGTCGACCAGCAGCTCACAGGGGCCGTAGCGGTTCTTGTACTCCATGGCCTTGCAGCCATCGATCCAGAACCCGAGATAGTAATAGGGCACCTGCTTGTCGCGGCAGAGTTCAATCTCTTTGACCGCGCTGAACACGCCCAGACTGCGGCGCGACTCGTCCGGCTCAAAGAAGTGATAGACGCTGCTGATGCTGCGACGGCTTACGTCGCACAGGCTTACGCCGAGCAAACGCCCGCCGTGATCGCGATAGCAGATTTCAACCGTCGCAACGCCGCTGGTGTACAGAAAATCGCGCATGCTCTCGATGTCGTCGCCCTGGGGGCTCTTGTCGTGCTGGGCCTGCAGGTAGCGCCGGTACACGTCATGCTTCTCGCGCGTCAGCTCAGGCTCGTGAACGTACATGATGACGTCCGTGTTGCGGTTCAGCACGCGGCGCTGGCTTTTACTGGGCTTGAAATCAGCCGTGCGCACGCGGATCGGTACGCACTTTCGGCAGCCCTCGCAGGCCGTCCGGTAAATGATGTTGCCGCTGCGACGGAAACCGCGATCCATCAACTCGTGATATGCAGCGGGTGAGAGCTGCCACACCAGCCACGCTTCTTCGGTCGCGATCCGGTCAGGCAGGTAGCTGCAATCGTGCGAATGCGCACCCAGCGGCACCGAGTGCGGGCCGATCAAGGCTTCAATGCTGAGGCGATGGCTGCCCATAAGATCAGTATAGCGAAAGTCGACCCGCTGTTACCGGGCGACACGGGCAATCTTAATATCCGAGCTTCTGCTGTTCGTTCCAGGTTTCGCGCAGGATTGTGAGGTATCGCTGGTAGCGAGCGTTGTCGATATCGCCGCTCTCGACACCGGCCTTCACCCCACAGCTTGGCTCATGGCGATGGGTGCAGGTATTGAACTTGCACTGCTCACGGGCTTGCTGCCAATCAGGGTAGTACAGGCTGATCTCATGCAACTCGAGGTTCCAGAACCCGAAGTCTCGCACACCCGGCGTATCAATCACCAGCCCGCCGGCCATAGGCACCAGGCTGGCATGCGTGGTCGTGTGTTTGCCTTCGCCAACTTTGTCGACTTCGCCCACGCGTAGACCAAGCCCAGGCTCAAGCGCGTTCATCAAGCTTGACTTCCCGACTCCGCTGGGGCCGGCAAACACGGCGGTGTGGTCTTTGAAACGGGCCGACAGAGCGCCGAGATCGCCCGTTTCTGCACTGACGTATTCAATCTCAACGCCGCCGTCAGCGTAGCAACGCACCAACGGCTCGATCTCGCTACGTGGGCGCAGGTCAGTCTTGTTGACCACCAGAATCGGCGTAAGCCCCTGGCTGTAGGCGCTGATCAGCAAGCGGTCGACCGTCAGCAGTTGCTCGCTCAGCATGTCGGCGCCGGTGACAATGACCAGCAATTCGATGTTCGCACCCAGCACCTGTCGCTGGCGCGGAAAGCGCGGGTGCGCCCTGTACAGCTCCGTCGTGCGTTCAAGCAACTCCTGCAACACGCCCTCGCTGTCATCAGTGTCGTTGTTCAGGGTGAATCTCACGCGATCACCAACGGCGAGCGGGCTGCGCTCTTTCCGTTTGCCCTGTTTGAACTTGCCGCGCACGGCGCACATGTACTCGGTCTCGCCTGAGCGCACCCAAGCGTGATGCCCATGCAGGCGTACAACTGTTCCGCTCAATTCCATGGGCTCATAAGTACCACAGACTTCATCCGGCGGCACTAGCCCCGACGCAATCTTCTGGCGCATGGAGCACGCAGTACGTTGGCAAGCGGGCATCGCCATCGCAGAATGCTTGGGATGTCCCTTCGCGCAAAAATCGCACTTGGCGTTATCGCCGCCACAGCCATCCTCGCCGTAACACTGGCGATTCTGGGGCTGCAAGCCAAGGATGAACTCGACAAAGCCGATCTTCGACGCAAGGACAAGTCCCAGCAGGCGCTGATTGAGCTGAACGAGCGCACTCAGGCCCAGTTCGACGAGTTCAACGCCGAGCAGCACCGTCTGGCAATTCGCTCGATTGAGAAGCTGGTTCTCGCGCAGCTTGAACCGATTCTGGCCACACCCCGTGCCGACGTTGCGGCCCGCCTGCGTGAAGACCTCAACGGCATGGACGAAACCGGCATCGTCACCCTTGAGTCGGACGGCAGCCTCGCATTCAAGGCCGAGAAGCCCAGCGGCAGCCGGATGGAACTCGGCGAAGACGAGAAGACAGTCGCGCGCCGGGTGTTTGAGACCAAGCAACACGAGTTTCTCGGCGATGTTTTATTCGTGCCGTACAACCCGGACAATCGTAGCGAATTGCAGTACTTGCTGCGCCTGAAGCTTGAGATTCCACCGATCGCTAAGCCCGCCGCCGTTCAGATTCCACCGCTGGAAGAACCACAGGCGGCTGATCTCGGGCCGCTGGTTGTCGCCGCGTTTACGACGCTCGCACTGGCCATGCTCGCGGTGTTTGTGCTGCTTATGTTCGCGCTTCGGAAGTTCGTGCTGGCACCGCTCGGCACTGTGCTTGAGGACTCAAAGCGCATCGTAAAAGGCACCGAGGGACTTACGGTTGAGGGCTTCAGGGGCGGTAAGCGCAACGACATCGAAACCCTGGTCGCGGCCTTCAACGCCATGTTCACGGAGCTCAAGGCCTATCAGTCCGACCTTGAAGGCAAGGTGAAGTCAGCGACACGCACAATCAAACAGCAGCAACAGAGCCTGGTCATCGCTCAGCGTCTGGCGGCCACCGGTACGCTCGCGGCCGGGCTGGCCCACGAGGTGAACAACCCGCTCAGCGGCATGCTGAATGCAGCACGACGCCTAAAGAAGAAGGAAGGACTCGATGAGCGGGCGAAGGACTACATTGAGCTGATCGAAGAGGGGCTAAGCCGGATCGAGAACCTGATGAAACAGATTCTCGATTTCTCGCGTCGTCGCGACATGAAGCCGGAGCGGTTCTCGCCGGAGAAGGCATTTCATCGCGCCCTGCCGCTTGTGCGACACCGTCTCGACAAGAAGCAGCTTCGCCTTGAAGAAGACATCCGGCAGGACCTGTCCGAAGTCTACGGCAACGAAGAAGAGATCGGCCAGGTGTTGATGAACCTGCTGATCAATGCGACGGACGCTTCGCCCGAGGGCAGTGCCGTTCGCGTCACCATCATGCCGTCCGACGCCGGCGGCGTGCTGTTCTCAGTTGAGGACAGCGGCGACGGTGTGCCGTTGGACATTCGCGAGCGCATCTTCGACCCGTTCTTCACGACCAAGGACCCGGGCAAGGGGACGGGGCTTGGGCTCGCCATTGCGCACACGGTCATCGACAACCATGGCGGCAGCATCCGCATCGAAGACGGCACGACACTGAAGGGTGCGCGGTTTGTAGTTGAATTGCCCCGGGCCGACCTGCACGAAAGCAGGCGGAACAAAGAAATCGTCTAGCGGCGCCATTTGAACGTCCATTGAAACAGGCGCCCTTGCGGGCGCCTGTTTCTGGTCTGACGGGTCTGGCAAGGCAAAGCTATTCAGCAGTACGACGATCCGGGTGCGGCGTGTGCGGGTTGACGGCCTGCATCTTCTGCACCGCAAGGATCTGGGCTGGAGTCATCGGCGCTTTCCCAAGCGCTTCACCGGCCGCGTTGCGTGCTGCCTCGACTTCAAGGATCATGGCTTCACGCATGTCATCGTCGGAAATCTCGCTGAGATCATATTCAAGGCGAAGCTGGGTCTTGAGGGCGTTGAAGCCGTCTTCGTCCCAGGCACCCTTGTTGTTCATGTAGCAGTTACCGAGCGCACGGGAAGCCGCACCCTTTACAGACGGGCGGTCCACGGCCTCGTCACTGTTAAGCGTATCCAGAAGGTTCGGTACGACATTGGTGCGCACCCATGCCGCACCAACCTTGTTGCCCGAGACCAACTGCGCGATTGCATCACAGATGGCTTCGCGTGCGCCACTTGAGCGACCCGGCAAGCGCAGACCGCCGGCGAGGGCGACAAGCATCTTCTCAACCGAGTATTTCGTCGTGGCAGGATCAAGCGTGGCAATTGCGTGCGCCATGGCGACGACCATCTGGTTCGTCTTGCTCTTGGAGTCTTCGACGTTCTCGCTCCAGACGCTCTCGAGAGTCGCGCCCAGTGCTTCGGTGTCCACCGCCAGCTCGTCGCTGTAGCTGATGAAACGGCTGTCCTCAACACCCAGAGCGTCAAGGTCAGACTTGCGTGAGTCCATGTCGCTTTCAGTAGTCGCGATCAGGACCGGAATCTCCGCAGTTCGAACGTCCTTCTTCAGAAGGAAGAAGATCGGCTCGGAGCGCTCCGGGCGGTCTGAAGCGCCGCCCATGGCGGGAAGCTCAAACACAAACACCGGCGCGACGGCCAAGTCACCGTCGATGATAATAGCGTCCCAAGCCGGGCCCTGTGTGGACATATCCGCACCTTCTTCAAGGGTGCGGGCACCGACAGCGCTGTGACCGAGACTTTCCAAGTCACTGAGGTAGCGATTGCGCAGTGCCTCGTCTTCGATGATTACGAGGACGCTGCGGGCCTGTGTTTCCTGCAGGTTGCGGACCGCAACTTGCTCAACCAGTTCATTGTTGCCGAAGCTAGTCTTGGCGCCGAGGCTGACCAGTGCACGAGCCGCGGCGTAGCGAACACTACGATCCGGGTCGGTAAGCGCACGAATCAATGGCGCGGCTTCCTTCTTACCGATGACAGCGCTGTCACCCTGCTTCGCAAGTGCATCACAGAGCGCGACGCTGACGGCGGGATAGCCGTCGGCCAATGAGCGTTCCAGTGCGAGATACAGAACCGGGCTGCCGCCAAGCGACGCAAGTCCGAAACCGTGCTGGTTCGGTACAAAGCCACGCTCACCAAGCAGCGTACGAATGAAATCACGCTCAGCGTCGCTGCTGTTGTAGATGCGCCCGCGACCTTCCGTGTACATGTGCATGTGGATGCATGAAAGCAGCGCCTGGGCGTCCTTGGTGAACGCATCGCTGGAGGCATTGCCACCGGCCTGCATTACACCAAGTTCAAACGCCTGCAGTGCTGACTCTTCCGCCATGATGTCAGCAAAAGCCCAAAGCGGAACTTCCTGGGATACCAGCTCTCCGTCGCCGCTTTCACTCGGGATCCACTTCCAGATGGTGTAGCTGCGGTCGTAGCCGTACATCGCTACCGGCAACTGGCCCTGATAGGTCGTACCCACCAGGCGGTTGCGGTAGTAGCGGCCGGCCGCGTTGTTGCGGTAAATGCCTTCCGCCTGCAGATAAAACAGGTCCTTGGCGTTGTTTACCTTCTTGTCCTGCTCAGGATTGTCGGCGCGAATCCATTCAATGGCCGCGCGGCAAGCTTCACGCACTTGCTCTTCTTCGTTCTTGTCCTGAAAGTGCTTGGCCAGAATCGGCATGGCGCGGGCGTCACGAATGTCGCCAAGGGCCAGAGCCGCCGTCTGGCGGTCGTACATCTCAGCGCTGTAGAAGCACTGCACGATGGCGTTGACGGCCTGCGCACCCAGAGTCGCCAGCAACAGGCGCGCACGATAACGGTAATCCGCGTTATCGCTGTGCATGTAGTTAGCCTGGATGTACGGAACAGCAAAGTCGCCATAGCTGTCGCGAATGCTGGCCGCACGAAGCAGGTTGCGGGTCGTGTCGGCGTCACTCATGTACGCGTCAACGAACTTGGCTATCTGCTCGGGGTCGTTGTTGCGCCCCTTGTAGGCGTCCTTGCCAAGACCCGTCATCACCCACTTGCCGAAGCGAGCGAATCGCCCCGAAAGCCCCGGGTTGCGGAAGTTGTTTTCAATGAAGTCGCGGGCGAGTTCAGCGCCGATCTCGTCGCGAATGCGTCGCGCGTCTTCGTCAGTGGGGTCGGCTGCGAGAGCGGCGTCGAACTTCTTGATCGCCTCTTCCCAGTTACCCTTTTTGTATTCGCGCAGGCCTTCTTTGGTTGTCCCAAGAGCGTCCTGGGCCATAACGACCGGGGCGTTCGGGGACAGGGTCGCTGCGGTAAACACCACGGCGAAGGCACAAGCGACAGCAAAAAACGCACGCGTAATGCGTAGCAGCATTTGTGAAAACTCCTTCAGGGGGGTGCTGGCAGAAAGCTCAATCTAGCCCTCACTAAAAGGCTGTCAAGCTATACACAAACATTCCCCTCCCCGGTGACGGAGGCGTGACGCAGGGCTCATCCTGACTGGATTTCGTCAAGTTGCCGGTACCAGTCGCCCCACCAGGGCTCGTAATTGCGCCAGCGCTCAACGGCCTTCTTGTAAAGCGGCTGGCGCACCTGCGCGAGGCTGGCCGTGCGTACCGTGCGCTCGGTTTTGTGGAACTCAAGGCAGGCCGGGTCCCACTCAAGCCCGCAGAAATCGAGCACCCGCCGTGCCTGAGTCTCAAGATCATCTACCATGGCAGCATAGGGCAAGTCGAGAATCCGCCCGGGCAGAACCTCGTGCCAATGCTGCATGATGCGCTTGTAATTGGCGAAGTGCGACAGAATGTGCTGTTTGTCGTTAGCCCAGCGAATCTGGCCGAAATGGACGTTCCAGCATGATGTAGCCACGTCGCGGAAGTCGCGCTGCATGTGGATAATTCGGGCGTTCGGGAACATCGTGACGATCATGCCGATGTTGACGTAGTTCTCGGGCATCTTGTCGACGATGCGCTCTGCCTCGGGTGCTCGTGCACGCAGCTTCTGAAGATGATCTTCCGCAATCTGCTGAACCGCTTGCTGCGTGAGCTTGGGAATGCAATCCGGCACTGAATCACTTAGCCCAAGTACCCCCGGCACAGAAAGCATGGACTCGCGAGCCAGCCGTAACTCATCAGCGCCGAATACTTTCGCGTGGCTGGCGAGCACTTGCTCGGCCAGCGTCGTGCCCGAACGCGGCAGCCCCAAAACAAACACTGGTACTTCGGTATCCAGCCCCCAGCCTTTGACGCGCTCAAAGTGCTCTGGGTTGAACTCGCGGATCATGCTGTCGATCCACTCCGTGTGCTGCTCGGGCTCGTAATTCAAACCTCGTTTGACCAGAGACTCGCCTTCGAGCTGGTTCGCTTCATCAAGCGAAGCCGCCGCTTCTTCGAATTTTCCCGTCTGGTCGCCATAGACTCCCAGGCCGAACAGCAAACCCGCGCGGGCACGCGGGCGCGTTCCCTTCAGCTCAGACAGTATCTCTTTCATCCGTGCATAATCTTTTTCCGGCAGCTTCTTGCGCAGCGTGCTGGCAAGGAGCTCGTACGCGGCAGCCGGTGCCTTTTCCAGGCGAATTGCTTCGCGAATCTCACGCTCGGCTTCGTCGAATTTGCCCAACTCAGATAGCACACCGGCGAGCCCCAAGTGCCCGCCAGAGCTTGATGGCTCTGCTGCGACGGCCCGCTCAAAATACTCGCGTGCCTCTTCAATGTTTGCATCTCTCCTGAGCCCGCTGCCGATACCGCACATGGCCGTGGCGCACTGTGGGTCAAGCTTCAATGCAGCGTGATAGAGCTTTGTTGCGTCATCCTTGCGCTCGACTTCAGACAACGCGCTCGCAAAGTTACACAGCGTCTTCACGTCGTTCGGGTTCAGCTGCAAGGACTTCTGGTACCAGCCGAAAGCGGCCTCATACTCGCCTCGCTGTTGAAACAACTGGCCCTGATTATTGTGCGTGACTGCAAGCGTAGGCTGTAGTTTCAACGCCTCGTCATATTGATGGGCAGCTTCGTCCAGCAACCCGAGTTCGCGGTAGAGGTTCCCCAGATTATTGCGCGCGGCAGGCAGGCGTGGCGCGAGCTTTACGGCGTTCTCAAGGCGCTGGCGGGCTTCTTCAAAGTCCCCGTCTTCAACCAGCAATTGTCCCAGATTACTCAAGAACTCAGGGTTGGTCGGCTCAAGCTGCACGGCCTTGTTGGTGGCGGCAAGCGCTGAGTCCTGCTGTTTCGCCATTCGCAAAACGTTGCCCAGATTGTTCCAGGCCATGGCATTGCGAGGCTCGGCTTCGATTACTTTGCGCAGTTCTTTCTCGGCTTCTTTCAAGTCGCCAACAGCCGCGAGGGCGAGACCCAGATTGCCACGACACGCGTGATAGTTCGGGTCAAGTTGCAGCGCCGTCCGGGCGTGGGCGATGGCGTCATTCAGCTTCCCAGCCGCGCGATAGGCCTCAGCGATGTTTGAGTGCATGGCGGGCACGTCGTTGCGTATTTGGATCGCTTGTTTGATCAGGTCGATGGCCTGGGTAGCGTTGCCGCGCTGCAATGCCAGTACGCCGCGAAGATGCACTGCATCAACGTGCTCCGGTGCACCGTCAGGCAAAGCCGCGTAGGCCGCCTCGGCTTCATTGAGTTTGCCAGCTCGGTGCAGCGTCATCGCTTGCTGAAGCTGCGCGGCAGTCTCGGTCATGCAGAGTCCCTTCGTTCGTAGCAACTATCGCAACAACATACAAACGGAGGCACCAAACCTTGCAACTTTCGCGCAGGGAACAAGTACTGGGTGAACTGCGTGCCGGCTCGTCTATCCACAAAAGAATGCCAAGGCTTGACGGCATAGCCCGAGAGCCCGATGTTTCTCGACATGGCAGGGAAGGGTGAAGATTCGCCGGCGATGAAGCAGTACCGCGAGCTGAAAGATGCCCACGCGGGCGCGCTGTTGCTTTACCAGATGGGTGACTTCTACGAGACCTTCTTCGAAGACGCCAAACAGCTCGCTGACACTCTAGGCATCACGCTGACCACACGCGGCGACGACAGCCACGGCAACCCGATCTCGATGGCCGGTTTCCCGCTTCGCGCACTGGACCAACACTTGCCGCGCCTGTTGGAAAGCGGGCTGCGCGTCGTCATCTGCGAACAGGTCGAAGACCCGTCAGAAGCGAAGGGGTTGGTCAAGCGCGAAGTTACGCGGGTAATCACGCCCGGGACCGTGCTTGAGGAATCGCTGCTCGACGCACGGAAGGCGAGCATCATTGCAGCCTGGCTTCCGCCCAAGGGCAAGCACGAAGGCGGTCTGGCATGGGCCGAACTCAGCACCGGGCAGTTTCTGTGTACTTCAATGCCCGAGCACCAGTTGTCGGCGGCGCTCGCGCGTCTTGAGCCGGCTGAGTTGCTTTTGCCCGAAAAGCTGTGGGTCAGTGACCGTGAGAAGCTGGTTGAGTTTCGGCAGAGCACGCGGGCAAGCGTGACCGCAGCTGCCGACTTCAGCTTCGACAACAAGCGAGCCGTCGAAGAATTACACCGGCAGTTTGGCGTGCAAACACTGCAGGGCTTTGGGTTTGAAACCGAGAAAGCCCCGGAGCTCTCGGCCGCGGGTGCGCTCTTGCTTTACCTGTATGAGAACCAGCGCGGGAAGATCGCTCATATTCGTACGCTGGAGCGCTTCAATCACCGAGACGTGATGGCCCTCGACCGCGCAACGCTGGACGCGCTTGAAGTGACCCACACGCTGCGCGACGGCAAGCGCAGCGGCAGCCTGCTGGATTGCGTTGACCGAACGCAGACCGCCATGGGCGCGCGCGAGTTGCGGGCGTGGCTTGTCGCCCCGCTAACTGACACGCGAAAGATCGCAGCCAGACATGCGGCCGTGGACGAACTGGTACACACACCCCGGCGTCTGAACCTGCTGCGCGAGGCAATGCAAGGGCTGCCGGACATGGAGCGACTGGCTGGGCGGCTTGGTACGGCCAGAGTCACCCCGCGCGATCTCGGTGGTCTACGCCTCGCGCTGCAACGCCTGCCGATGCTCCGTGGCGCATTAAGCGGTACCGAGTGCAGCCTGCTGGCTTACGCCGGGGAGCAATTGGATGCCCTGTCTGACCTGCGACTGTTGCTGGAAGATCGGTTGAGTGACGACCCACCGGTCACGATCAAGGACGGGGGCATCATACGCGCCGGCGTCAGCGAAGAGCTGGACGAACTACGGGCGCTCGGGCGCGACGGCAAGTCCTGGATGACGCGTTTCCAGGAACAGGAGGCCGAGACGACGGGCATCCCCTCGTTGAAAGTGGGCTTCAACAATGTCTTCGGTTATTACATTGAAGTCACCCACGCTCACACCGGCAAAGTTCCGCCGCACTACATACGGAAACAGACGCTGAAGGCCGCTGAACGTTACATCACACCCGAACTGAAGGACTACGAATCTCGCATCCTGAACGCCGAGAAGCGAATTCTGGCGCTTGAGACGCAACTGTTTACAGCCCTGCGCGACGAGTTGACCAACCACAGCAACCGGCTGACAGCCACGGCCCGGCTGGTTGCGCTGGTCGACGCCATCGGTGGGTTGGCGCTGGTCGCAAGCGACCGCGGCTGGTGCCGCCCCGTCATTGAGGAATCGACTGAACTGCGGCTGGTTCAGGCTCGTCACCCCGTGCTTGAACAAACGCTGGACCCAGGCAAGTGCGTACCCAACGACGCGCTGCTGGAACACGGCACTACCATGGCCATCGTTACAGGCCCGAACATGGCCGGCAAAAGCACCTACGTACGCACGGTGGCGCTGTCGGTGCTGCTGGCCCAGGCTGGTAGCTTCGTGCCCGCAAGCCAGTGCGTCATCGGCGCCGTGGATCGCATCTTCACCCGACTGGGCAGCGCCGATGACATCGGAAAAGGCCAAAGCACGTTCATGGTGGAGATGGCCGAGACGGCGAACATCCTGAACCATGCAACCAACAGATCACTGATAGTTCTTGATGAAGTCGGGCGCGGCACGAGCACGTTTGACGGCGTGAGCATCGCGTGGGCAGTTAGCGAGTTTCTGCTGCAGAGCCTCAAGTCCCGAACGTTCTTTGCCACCCACTACCATGAACTGACCCAACTGGCCTTGCAGTTTGGCGGCGTGTCCAACTTGAACGTGGTCGTTCGCGAGTGGAACGACGAACTGATCTTCCTACACCAGATCGCGGAGGGCGGTGCGGACCGCAGCTACGGAATTCACGTGGCGAAGCTCGCGGGCATTCCGCTGGAAGTCGTTACGCGCTCGAAGTCGATTCTTGCCAAGCTGGAAGCGGACAGCCCGGTGTTGTCGGGCAAGGTTCTAAAAGACAAGCCAGCCGGTGGGCCAAACCTGAAGCGACCAAAGCAGGTGCAACTGAGCCTCTTCTCAGTGGCTGAGAATCGCGCACTGAAAGCACTCACCGAGCTAGACACTTCAAGCATTACGCCTGAGCAGGCACTCGCGGAGTTGTTGCGGCTCAAGGACCTTTCGCGGGAGTAAACGCACATTTTCGGCGATGCAGTTTGCCGCAGGCGCATCCATGGGGTAAAGTGCACTATGTGCAACTGAGGATTATCAGACACCGAAGCGGCAGGGCATTTGCCGCGGTGTGTGCGATCTAGGTTGATTGATGTGCATTCGTAAGTAGCGGTTTCCACAAAGGTTACGTATCGAACGAATTGCCCATTTCTGCTACCGCTGTTTCAGTTTACGCAACCTTTTGCATCGACTTGCGGGCAAATAACAATACAATCGCGACTTACACGATTGATTGACATCCGGGAATCTACCATCACCGCGGAGTTGCGGGCCGTGACAAAGTATTTCACCACAAGCGAAGTAGCCAAAATCTGCAATGTGCACCGAAACACGATTATCGGGGCCATTCGCAAGGGTTTGCTGAAAATTCACCGGACACCCGGTGGGCACGCACGTATTGCGCAAGAGGATTTGGATGATTTCTGTCACCGGCGCAGCTTGCCGACGACGTCGCTGATCTCGCGCAACAACCGAGCCCTGATCCTTGATCCGGACCCCAAGTTCGCGGCTACCTTGGCGAAGTCACTCCGGGATTACGAATACCAGGTAGAAGCCGCACGGGATCCCTTCCAGGCCGGCTATCTGCTCGGTAAGTTTCAGCCGAACGTCGTATTGGTCGAACTTGAGATTGGCGCGGACATGACCGGCGCCAGTGTCTGCCGCTCTGTGCGCAGCCTTCCGAAGCTTCGCGATACGGCCGTGATCGGCATAAGTTCTGAGCGCGATCAGGCGAAGATCGACTCGCTGCTCGACGCCGGCGCTGATGACTTCCTCAGCAAGCCTTTTGAAGTCGAAGGGCTTGTTGAACGCATCGTCAACCTGATCGGCCCGGTCATCATCGGCACTTCGGGTAGGGCAACAACGGGCAAGATCAGCGGCAAGCTGACTAAACGCGTTGAGCCGAAAGACGACGATGAAGAAGACAAGATGACGCGAAAGGCCCCGCCAAAGAACCCTCACCGCACAACACACGGTGGCGTTCTCGCAGGTCCGGACGACGATGAAGATTTCGGTACCTAGGGAGAGGGTCTCCCTTCCGGGCCCGGCCTTGTGCCGGGCCTTCTTCTTTTGACGCTCAGCGTCAAGCGAGAATTCGCCCCACGAAAGGGGTCTGACCCCCTCTGTGTCTTCAACCATTAGCCGAGTAGGCCCAGAACCTCTGCCATTGCGTAGCGCCCCGGCGTCTTTCCAGCCAGCCACTCGGCCGCGCGAACGGCCCCGCCGGCAAAGGTATCGCGGCTGCTGGCCTTGTGCGTTAGCTCAATGCGCTCGCCCTCAGTGGCGAACATTACTGTGTGGTCGCCGACGACATCGCCGCCGCGCAACGCGTGCATCCCTATCTCTTTGCGCGTTCGCTCGCCGGTATGGCCTTCCCGCCCGTGGCGCACAACTTCATTGGCATCGCGACCGTTGCCCTCGCACACAGCCTTCAGCAAGCCAATGGCCGTGCCGCTAGGCGCATCGACTTTCCGCCGGTGGTGCATCTCAACGATCTCAATGTCGTAGGATTCCGGCAGCGCAGCCGCGGCCTGCCTGGCCAGCGCAAACAGCAGGTTTACGCCGACGCTCATGTTCGGCGCCCACAGGACGGGGATTACCTTCGCGGCCTCGTCGAGCTGCTTGAAATCGTCCTCCGTCAGCCCAGTCGTACCTGAGACCAAAGGCGTCTTGTTGGCAACGCACTCCTGCAATCGCGCGCGAAAACCCTCGGGCAGACTGAAGTCGATCAACACATCTGCCCCGCCGTTGTAGGCTTCCGCAACCTGGGCGCGATGACGATTGTCGGCAATCACAGACCCGTAAACGTCACCAACGAACTTGTGGTCAACGGGCGCTACAATCTCATGCCCGGCGTTGGCGGCCAGATCCGCGATCCGGCGTCCCATACGCCCGCCGGCTCCATTGAGTGCAATTTTCAGTGCCATGGTTACCCCAGTAAGAAAGCCCGCTTAGCGGGCTTGATGATGAACAAGTCGTGCCTACCGTCAACCTTCGCGTACGGGCTCAAGCTCAGAAGAGTCTTCAGGACTCTTTTCCGGTGGGTGTGGAGCC
>JAGQRE010000189.1 GCA_020425695.1 Planctomycetota bacterium | reverse complement strand
CAGGTGGCTGCGGCGGAAACGGTCCGCGTCGTCCTCGAAGAACTTCTCCATCCACGGCCATGTGATGAACTCGAGCGACATGCTGTGAATCTCGGCGCTCTCGAACGTCGGCCACTGGTAGTCCACCAGCTTCTGGTTGCGGCTGCTGTAGTTCTGGAAGGCATGCCCCATCTCGTGCGTGAACACGCGGGCGTCGTGGTCGGTGCCGTTGAAGTTGGCAAAGACAAACGGCACACCGTAGGTCGGGAAGCTGGTGCAGAAGCCACCGCCGGCCTTGCCGTCGCGCGTCTTCAGGTCGATCAACTGACGGTCACACATCAGGCGGAAGAACTCGCCCAGTCCGTGGCCTACGTCGTCGAACATTTCTTTGGCGCGCTCGACCATCCAGTCGTGGTCGCCGTGCGGGCGCGGTGAGCCCTTGGCGTCGTGGATGCTTTCATCCCACGCCATCACTTTATCTACGCCGAGCTCAGTGCCTTGTTGCTTGATCAGCTCACTGCACAGGGGCACGACTTCGTCGATGATCTGCTGGCGCAGGGCCTTCACGTCTTCGATGCCGTAATCGACGCGGTGCATGCGCAGATAGCCGAGCTCGATGTAGTTCTTGAACCCGAGCTTCCTGGCCGACTGCTGGCGCAGTTGTGTCAGCTCGTGGAAGATGCGGTCAAGGTTTTCGCTGTTGTTGGCGAACCACTCCCAGCGCAGTTGCCAGGCTTCGCGGCGTGTGTCGCGGTCGTCGGCCATGGCGTACTTGGCGAGCCCCGGCAGGTTCAGTTTCTCGCCGCGGAACTCGAACTCGGCGTCTGACAGCAGCTCAGTGTATTCACTGCTGAGCTTGCTGATTTTGACTTGCTCGGTTTCGATCTCCGGGCTGTAGGCCTTCTCATCACAGTTCCAGAGTGCAAAAGCCTGCGGCCCGAAGTTCTGTTCAAAGGCCGTGCGGTTGGGGCTTTGCAGGAAGCGCGCCTTCATGTCGTTGTCGAGCTGGATCAGCTTGGGCGAAATCTGGTCGCGGTAGTCGCGGTCTTTGCGCGCGTCTTCGTTGCGCGTGTCCTGGTTGAACTTCAACCCGACCAACGAAGACCAAGTGCGCAGCTTGCGACGCTGGTCCTCCCAGCTACGCAGGATCTTGATTTCGTCGTCGGGCGAGCTGGCTTTCTCAAGCTGCCCGCGCAGGGCGTTGATCGTTGCGCTGATGTCTTCAAGGGCGGGTCGCTCGGCCGTCATTTCGTTGAATGCAGGTACGTTCATGTTCAGTCTCCGGCCCGCACGTTATCAGCCCCCACGCCCGCTGCCAGCGAAAGCCGGGTGACCTTCGTCGGGCAGAGCCACCAGAACACGAAAACACCAAAGGCGTGTTTTGTGCTTTGGTGTTTTCGTGGTTGGTGTTTGCTGTCGCTCGCTTACGCTTCGCGCTCAGATTAGTGGTTGGTTGAGAACTCGCTGCTTACCAGCAGGCTGAACAGGATGTCTTCCCATGCGCCTTCGCTGCCCTTGGATTCTTTGGCGTAGTCGAGCATGCGCTTGGTCTCAATGGCCGTTGGGCGGCGTGACAGCACGATCAGGTACAGTTGCTCAATGCGTGCTGCGTCGTCCTTGTGGGCACTGACGACGGTGTCGAGCACGCTGCCCCGGCTCCAGTCAGACAGGAAGTTGGTCTCCTTGCCGTTCATCAGCAGCAAGGCCTGGTCGATCGTAAGCGAGAACGCGTCGGCCTCAATCATCTCATCGTCTTCGGTGTAACTGGCGAAATTGCGTGAGGCGCTGCGGCGCACGAACCATTCTTCGGAGCCGGTCGCGTAGATCGCTTCCAGCTTCTTGATGCTGTCGAGGTCGTACTCGATCTTCTTGTCTTTGGTGCGCGGATCTTTGCCCTCGGCTTGCCGGCGCATCTTCGTGTACGGGTTGCCGCCGCCACTCTTTACGGCGCGACCGCGCTGTGCGGCCGACTGCACGTTCAGCAAGGCAGCGAAGAACTGCTCAGGCGAAAGCTGGCGTACCGGGTGGTTGGCGAAGTGCCAGAGTTCGGCGCCCTTCACCTCGTCGCTGGAAAGCTGCCAGGTGCGTGACTTCAGCACGGCTCGATACAGACGCTTTATGTCGTAGTCATGGTCACGCAGGTCTGCAGCCAGCAGCTTCAGCAACTCGGGGTGGCTGGGCTCATTGAAACTGTTGAAGTCATCGACCGGGTTCTGCAGACCCATGCCGAACAGAAAGCTCCAGAACCGATTCGCCAGATAACGCTGGGTCTGCGTGTTGTCTTTGCTGACCACCCACTTCGCCCAGCCGGAGCGCCAGTTGCGGGCGTCCTTGATGCCGGCCTCGGCGCCTTCAAGATACTTGGGCGCTTGAAACCGCGCGGATTTCAGCAGCGTCGGCAACTGATCCGGCGTGGATGACTTGATCTTCTTTTCGACATCTTTGAACGGTACCGGTTTGCCTTTGCGGTCGGAGACCACGCCCAGACGCGGCTGTGCCTTGCCGTTGCGGTTGACGCGTAAAGGCCAGAAGAACGCAGCGACGCCGTTGAAGTCAGCGACATGCCAGTTTTCTTCGTAGGGGTGGTCGTGGCACTGTGCGCATTGGATCTGAACGCCTGTGAAGTGCTTGGCGGCTTCGCCGGCGACGTCCTGCGTCATCAGGTTCTTCTTGCTGCTGTAATAGGCGACGGGCGGATTGTCGGCCATGGTGCCGCTGGCTGAGATGATTTCGTAAATGACTTCATCGAAGCCGCGCCCGGCGTTGATCTCGTCGGCGAGCCAGATGCCGAGGATCATGCCGTCGTCTTTGCCGCCCTTGCCACGACCGATCATGATGTCGAGCCACTGGTCGGCGATGTGTTCACCAAAGCGGCGGTCGTCCACGAGCTTGTCGATCAGCACGCTGCGTTTGCCTGGTGACTCGTCTTTCAGGAAAGCGACCACTTCGTCGGGTGACGGCGGCATGCCGACGGTGTCGATGTAGACCCGGCGCAGGAACTCTTCGTCGCTGGATTGCGCGCCCGGCTTGATGCCGTCGCGTTCCCACAGCTTGGCGATCTCACGGTCAATGGCCGCGCTGAGCTTGGTTTCGGCGTCTTCTGTGGCTTTCGGCGCGGCTTCGGTTTTGCGGTCTTCCTTTAACTCATCGGCCTGCACTTCAGAGAACGCGGCAAGGCTGAAAGCCACACAGCCAAGCAACGCCAGCCCTGCCAGCACCAAAGGTTTACGGGATATCAGCATGAAAAAAGCTCCGCCCATTGTGGTCGCACAAGGCATGATACCCCCCGCAACTCAACAAGTAGCGATGTTTTCCTTACTGCCACACCCTTCTGAAAGACAACCCGTTGAACGACGCCCACTACGAAGCAATCGCTGACGTGAAAGGCACTTATGCCGATATGCAGCCCGCCTACCACGCGTCACTGATGGCGCCGGCGGACGACATGTGGGCCAGTTTCGCCGACGCCGCCAGCTCGTACGCGCTGCTGGCAAATGGCGAGACTGTTGGCTTCTGCGCCGTGAACGATGAACGAGAGTTGATGGCGTTTCACCTGTTGCCGCGCTTCGAGAACTTCGGCGCGGGGCTGCTCGAGTTCCTGAGAAAGCAATACGCACTCGCGGCCGCCGTGGCGTCCACCGTTGACCCGGGCTTTCTCGCGCTATGTCTTGAGGCCGGGGCAGGCGTAGAAACCAAAGCGCTGATGTACCGACACGTGCTGCCACCTGAGGGCGACGCGATCAGCGGTTTAAGGCTTGCGTCGATGTCCGACCATGAAGCCGTCGTCGCTTTCGACGAGGCAGCCATCGGCGCGCCGCGATCATTCCTGGAGCCGTATCTGGCTGAACGCATTGAGAACCGTGAGTTGCTTCTACACGAAGACCAGAGCAGGCTCATCGCCATCGGTGAATGCCGAAACGACCACCGCTCACCGGGGCATGCGCATCTCGGCATCGTCGTCGGCACGGAACATCGAGGCAAAGGGCTGGGTCGTAGGCTGTTGCACGCGCTGGTACTGGAAAGTCGAAGCAGGGGTTTGCAGCCGCTGTGCTCAACGGAGCCCGAGAATCACGCGGCGCAAGCCGCCATCCACGCGGCCGGCTTTCGATCTCAGCACCGCGTGTTTCGCATCGCGCTTCCACCCCGTGCTAGTGATTCGTAGCGAACTCGGTGGTCATCAATAGGGCGAACAGCAGGTCTTCGGCTTCGGGTGTTCCTTGTACGTACGTCTGCACTCGTTTGCGTTCTGCGTCAGTCGGGCGGCGTGAGAGTACCGTCAGGTATAGCGCGTCAATGCGCTGGTCTCCGGTCTCGAAACGTTCGGTGATTCTCTCAAGCAGGCTGTCTTTGCCTGTGGCCGCGAGCGCATTTGTGAATTGGCCGTTCATGACTGCCAAGGCCTGCACGATTGACATCGTGAAGTCTTCCGACTGGTTCATCTCATCGTCGTTGCTGAGGCTGGCGTAGCGACCGGCCGCCCAGCGTGCGATAAACCAGCGGCCTTCCATGCGATTGAGCATGTCGCCGTAGCGGCTCAAGGTTGCGTGGTCGTAGGTGTAGTACTGGCCGCCGTTCTTCTTCTGCTGGGCTTCCTGTTCTTTCAATTGCTTCTTCGCAAGCTCGACGGCGCCGTTGCGGTTGTCTTTCACCAGCTTCTCAAGTTGCTTTGAATCAAGCAGCAGCAACAGCGATGACAAGAACTGTTCC
>JAGQRE010000188.1 GCA_020425695.1 Planctomycetota bacterium | reverse complement strand
CGTAACCACTACATCAAGACCCTGGGGTTGTGGGCCGACGCTCTGGAGCGCAACAAAGACACGGCCATTCAAGTCGCCGGCGAGCAGAACTACGAGAACTACATGCGCTACCTCAAGGGATGCCAGTACTACTTCATCGACGACAGCATCGACGTGAGCCTGGTCACGTATCTCAAGCCGGGCGCCGCGGCGGCGTAGTCGGGTCTACGGAATCCTGGCCGCTCCTAGGCCATGAGAATTAGGCATCTGCCCAGCTTGATGCAGGCCAAGCGCAGCCTGAAGGTTTCCTGAATGAAAAATCTCGCGGAGTTTGCCGGTTTGAGTTGACAGCACTCATCAGGCTGCTACTCTTTCCTCAGGCAAGACCAAGCCTAACCACGTAGATGGGGAGATGAAAATGAGTACAGCAGTAGCCAAGTTCCCGCTGGGAGCTAAGAAAGTTCAGCTGGGAGTTTCGGCGCTGGCGGTCGCTGCCGCTGCAACGATCACTCCCGTCGTCGTTCCTGTGATTTCCCACGCGGCACCGGGTGCCGCTTCGGCCGCTTCGTCAGGTCTCATTTGGGGCTATGAGGCGCTCCCCGCTGCCGCGGTGGTGACAGGTGATAACAAAGCTGTGTCTAACGCAGTCACTGCGGGCGAGCCCTACACTCCGCAGCAGCTGATTGGTTTCGCGGTTCAGGGCGTCGCTCAGGCCGTCGATGGCATTGCCGCGGCAGTTCAGGCCACTCTCGATGCCACTGTCGTCATTGTCGGGACGACCGTGTTCGTCGCCGTTGCCGGCGTCGGCACTGGCCTGGCCCTGGTAGGCGATTTCCTCCCGGGTCCGCTGGGAGATTTTTTCACCAACGCGGGTTCGGCTGTAACCAGCGTCGCCAACCAGATCGCTGAAGCTATCAACGTGGGTCCGTATTCGACTTCTAGCTAGGACGCACAGCGACTACAGTGAATCGCCAGCTGCCCAGCGGGCAGCTGGCGATTTGCTTTGTTCAGGACTGTTCTGTTGGCACCTCGCACACTGAGGTATGAGAACGTGACGGAGTGAGACATTGTCCCGAGACCACGGCCCCGACCAGATAGAAAAAGACACCAATCGCGATCGTCCGTGGTTCAAGCGCCGCAAGGTTATGGGCTCGGTGCTCGTGACGCTCGGTGTGATTCTTGCTTTCGGGTTGTTGTTGATCTTCCCGACGTTATCCGCAAAGACGAATCTCGAACAAGCACGTTCCAGCGCTCAACAGGCCAAAGACTCACTGTTGCAAGGAAACACCGCTGAGGCCGCACGTTTCGCCGGCGAAGCACAATCGCACGCACAGTCGGCCCGCGACGCCACGCACTCCGTGTCGTGGAATATCGCGTCGGCGATACCGCTTTTAGGCAGACCGTTCAAGGCCGGTCAGCAGATCTCGGACGTTGTGCTGGGTCTTGCTGACTCCGTGTTGAAGCCCACCGCAGACGCAGGCACAGCGATCGCACCGAGTCAACTGTTCGCCGACGGCCGACTGGATGTGAATGCGTTACGCAGAGAAGAACCGACTCTCAGCACGATCGCGGAGAAGGCGAAGGGACTTAACGCTGAAGCACAAGCGATTGCGGATCCGCTCTTCCTCCCTATGCTCGGCACCGCTCGCTCTCAGCTACAAGCCCAGACCGCCGACATCGCTCAGTTGATGGCCAACACAGCTATCGCCGCGAAGCTGGCGCCACCCCTGATGGGCGCCGACGGGCCACGCAGCTACTTCATGGGTTTCCAGACCAATGCTGAGGCGCGCGGAACAGGCGGACTGCTCGGAGCGTTCGGAATTCTACGTTTTGATGACGGCGAGCCGAGCGTGGACGAGCTCGGGCCAAACAACGAGCTACTCGATGACCGCGCATCATTCAAGGCGTTCTCCCTGGGGCCCGAATTCGATGAGCAATACGGTTTCACCAATGCGACAACCGACGTCCGTAATAGCAATCAGAGCTCACACTTTCCCTACGCGGCCCAAATCTGGAGATCGATGTGGGAACAGGAAAGCGGCATGACCGTCGATGGCGCTATCGCCATCGATCCAGTTGCTTTGAGTTACATCCTCGGCGCCACTGGGCCGGCGACCCTGCCGGACGGCGAGACGGTTACAGCGGCTAATGTCGTGGAGTTGACGGAGTCTAGCCTATACATCCGCTTCCCAGCGGACCAGAAGGCCAGAAAGCAATACCTGCAGGACATCGCAACCGAAGTCGTCAAAAAGATCACAAAGCCCTTGAAGTCGCCGCGGAAGCTGTTCGATGCGTTAGGCCGAGCCGTCAGCGAGCGCCGGATAGCAGTGTGGAGTTCAAACCCGATTGACCAAAAGCTTCTCGAAGAGACTCCCCTCGCGCACGTCATTCCGGATGATGCGGCACCGTACGCCGAAGTCGTGATCAACAATCTCGGCGGCAATAAGTTAGATTACTATCTGAAACGGCAGATCGAATATGTCGCGGACCGATGCAAGGGAGATACCCGCAATTCGACTGTTTCGGTAAGGCTTAGCAATGAGGTTCCGGACGCCGAAACTCTGCCTGACTACGTCGCGGGGCGGATGGGTTTCTTTCCCGAACTCGGGGGAAACATCCCCAAGGGCACGATGATTTCATCAGTTCGCCTCCTTGCCACCCAAGGCGCACAACTGGGTGGCGCCCTGGTCAACGGTAAGCGCGTGCCTGTTATGCAAAGAACTGAACGTGGCCACCCTAGTTTCGAAGTTCAGGTTGCAATTCCAGCTGGCAAGTCTGCCGATATTGCTTTTCGCCTTTCGGAGCCGACAGCGCCCGGGCATGCGCGAGTTCCGTTTCAACCCCTGAAAGATCAAGTGACCCCCCTTGTATCGGTTCCGAATTGCCCGGGATGAGCCAGCGAGGATTGTTTCTTTTGGCGCCCACCGGCACTGAATAAGCAACTATGAGACGCGGGATGGCTAGACTGAGCGACTTAGACAATCGGATCCGGAAGGCGGCCGATTCCCAGGAAAACGGGATAGACGCTGCACGAGACCTTGGATCCTCCGATGTGGTGATCTTGCGGTGAGAATGCCTGACCTAACTCCGCCTGTAGAGACCAAGCCCATCGCATATCAGAAGTTCCAGCGGCCTCGGTTCGCGAATAGTTTTGATGAGCAACAATCGGATAGCTTGAGCGCCGAAGGGAGAGGCGGCAATGAATCTGCATGATCTAGTAAGGCTGTTACGAAGTCGGTGGGTCACCGTACTAAGCACCACGGTAGTCGTGTTTTTCGCCGCTCTGGTTGTGACGCTGACAACAGCGCCTCTCTACCAGGCCTCTACACGGCTTTTTGTATCGACAACAGGCAGTGCTTCAGCGTCTGCCACAGACCGATTTCAGGGTAACCGTCTGTCGCAGGAACGTGTACTTTCGTATACTGAACTCCTCAAAGGGCAGACAGTTGCCCAACGCACGATAGATAAACTGGGCTTGGATATCACTGCTGATGAACTTCGGTCAAGAGTCCAAGCATCTGCCAAGGCCGACACCGTACTGATCAGCGTTTCCGTCCTTGATGGGTCCCCCGTCCGAGCAAGGGACATCGCCAACGCACTTTCAGATGAGTTCGTCGTCATGGTGAGCGAACTTGAGACTCCCGCACCTGGTGTTCGACCAGATGCCCGCGTGGTGGTCGAACAACGGGCGTCGATCCCAAGCAATCCGGTCGTCCCCAAGAAGTTCAGAAATCTTGCGCTCGGCATTGTTCTCGGCTTGACTTTGGGAATTGCACTTGCCGCCGTTCGCGATCTGCTGGAAAACACCGTGAAAGATCGCGAAACACTGGAGTCCTTAACTGGCGTTGGGCTCGTCGGGACGATACCTCTTGACAAGGAGAGGAGAAACCAGCCGGCGATCGCTTTCGATCGGGAAAATTCAGCAATTTCAGAAGCGTTTCGCAAACTTCGTACAAACCTTCAATTCTTGGCCGTGGACAACCCGCCACGAGTGATCGTAATCCTCAGTTCCACACCTGGCGAAGGGAAATCAACCACAGCGATCAATATCGCGCTGGCTTTGGCCGAATCGGGAAAGAGCGTTGTATTGGTCGATGGCGACATGCGCCGACCATCCATGGATAAGTACCTCGACCTTGTTGGGGCCGTCGGGTTCAGCACCGTTCTCAGTGGAGTCGCATCCCTGGACGAGGTGCTGCAAGAATCGAAATTCCCAAATTTGAAGGTGTTGACCGCAGGTCCAACGCCCCCCAACCCCAGTGAGTTGTTGGGCTCCCAGGCCGCCATGAAACTACTGGAAGACCTCCGTTCACAGTTCGACTACGTGATCGTGGATACTGCTCCCCTTCTGGCTGTCACCGACGGCGCCATCCTCGCGACAGTGGCCGACGGCGCGCTGATAATGACTAGGTACGGCGTCACCAAACGAGAGCAGTTGACGCACGCGGTCGGGACACTTGAGAGTGTAGGCGCTGCGCTTCTCGGCGCGGTGTTGACAATGGTGCCCGTCCGAGGGTCCGGAGCCTACAGCTACAACTACAGCTACAGCTACTACGGTCAGAGGACGGCCGAGGCACCTGAGTCCTTCGAAGAGGGTGAGAACTCTAAATCCTCGCGGGTTGAGGGCCACCAATCAAAGCGGTGACTTAGATGTAGCTGGACGCCAAGTTGGTCGCAGTCGGCTGATGGGTGTTAGGCCTCTGAGTGTGTCGGCGTACGGCCTCACGTGTCGGTGGGGGTACGGCCTGACGTGTTGGTCCCGGCGTGGTGATCATGGCATGGGTTCACCTTCGGTGACTAGGTTGAGGCGGTATTCGAGGTGACGTGTTCCCCATAGGTGAGTCCGCCTTGTTTTAGACTGACCTGTTCCCGCTTTCCCGGACGGCTGGTGTTGGGTGTTCACGCGGCCGTGTTGGTGGTCGTGTGAAGTCTTTCGTAGTCGATGGGGCTGCGGTAGTCCAGGGCGCTGTGGCGGCGCACTGGGTTGTAGAAGGCCTCGATGTACTCG
>JAGQRE010000187.1 GCA_020425695.1 Planctomycetota bacterium | reverse complement strand
TCACTCGGCCGGCCATTGGATCTCGCCTCGGGACGCCGGGGCAACAACCCTTCGGAGATTGCAATGGCAAGCACACGCAGGCGTGGCTTCACGCTGATTGAATTGATGGTCGTGGTCCTGATTCTGGGCATCATCGGCACAATCGGCTTCTTTTACGCCACACGAAACATCGGAACTGCCGAGTGGCAGTCCGCCCGGACCGAAATGTCCGAGTTGCACAAGGCTCTGCTAAACTGGTCGCTGAACAACAACGGTGAGTTCCCGGACGATCTTGAAGTACTCGCCGAAGACTTCCCCGGCAGGCGCGTACCGACTGACCCATTCAGCAAGGAACCCTACCTGTACGAGCGCACGGAAGACGGCTTTGAGCTGACCTGCTACGGCAAGGACGGGGTCGAAGGCGGCACCGAGAAAACAGACCGCGACATCGTTTTCGACCAGCGCGGGCAACGTGAACCGCTCGACGATTGAAAACCTGAGGCCGGGGCTCGTAATCACTTGCGGGAAAGTGGAAAATTCCCATCGGAAGCCCGTTTTCATGCGTATCATGCATAACAGGACAAATTAAGGCCTGGCGACACAGGAGCAGCAACAATGACTCAACGTATAGATCGACGTAACGACCGGCGCGGTTTTACACTTGTCGAACTGATGGTGGTGATCGTCATCCTCGGCATCATCGGCACCATGGCGTTCGTCTTCGTGCTGGACAAGCCGGACAAGGCCAAGTGGACCAAAGCACAAACAGAAATGGGCGAAATTCAGAAAGCCCTGAACACGTACGCGCTTGAGCACGACAGCGAGTACCCCGATTCGCTCGAAGTCCTGACGGAAACGTACTTCAAGAGCGGGCTTCCAAAGGACCCGTTCACCAAGGACGACTACATCTACGAAGTACTCGATGACGGCTTCACCCTCACGTGCCTGGGCAAAGACCAGGCTGAGGGTGGCGCTGAAGTCCCCGACAAGGACATCGTGTACACCGAGTCCGGACTCATGGAAGAAAGCAACTAGTCTTGCGAACCATCGGCCGAAACCGAACGGGCGGCCTGCGGGCCGCCCGTGCCGCAAGGGCAGGCTTCACCCTGGTGGAACTCGCCATGGTGATCCTGCTGCTGGGGCTGATGATCCTGGTGGTCGTCGTTGGCGGCTACATGGCCTTCCGCGACAAGGAACAACTGAAAGACGAAGCCCGCAGCCTGGCCGGCTTTCTTGAAGAGGTCCGAACGCTGTCTGCACTGAAGGGCAAGCGCTACACCGTCGAGTATGATCTCGATCTCGATGACCAGAAGTACTTCGTCTGGGCCCCGAAAACCGTCGAGGCTGGCGACATTGTGGACTCCGAAGATGAAGAAGAGTCACGGGTGGCCGTAGGTTTCCACCCCATGCCGACGCGCAACCGCAGCGACGGGTCACGTGTATACTCAACATGGATTGACCACATCGCGTTCGGCGACGGCAGCGAAGCCGACGAAGACAAGATCAAGATCGACTTCATGCCGACAGGCGGCAGCCACTGGCACCTGGTCTACCTGACCAACGAAGACGGCGATTTCTATACGGTCGAGGTAAACCCATTCACCGGCGCAGCCGAAGTCTACCCGGGCGAGATAAAGCCCGAAGAACCGGAAAGGCTGAAATGATCACTCGCCTTTCCAGCCGACGCAGCGCCTTTGCACTGATTGAAGTGCTCGTCGCTGTGCTGTTCATCGGCATCTTCATGCTCGCGCTGTTGCAAGTACGCAACCAGGCGCTGTATCAGTTTCTGCAGAGTGGTGACCAGCACACCGGGGCCTGGCTGGCAGAAATGAAGATGGCCGAGTTGGTCAGCGAGAACCTGCCTGACCCCGAAGACGAAGAAACCTGGGTGCTGAGCGAAAGCGGTGACTTTGCGGAATACGACGACCGCAGCAACGAGATCAATGCGGCCGTGAACGAAGAGTGGGGAGACCGCACACACTTCGCAGACTTCGAGTGGGAGTGCACCAAGGAACTGATCTTTGTCGGCCCCGAGTTCATCGGTACCCAGGAAGACCTTGAATACTGGGAACAGCCCTTGGACGAAAATGGTGACCCGACCGACGAAGCAGACCCGAACGAAAAGCCCGCCGCTCGCCTCGTACGCATTACACTAATTGTGTACCTGCCGGAGCCGAAGATTCGCGCTCGCACTGATGAAGACTCGGAAGTCGAGCCGGACCGCGGACGCCCTTCCATCAAGCTGGTTACCTACGTTGACCCGGCCATCCTCTTCAATGCCGAGCCTGACGAAGAAGTGACGACACCGGAGGGATAACCATGCGATCAGCATTCCACAACCGGGCTGGCTTCACCCTCGTCGAGATCGTGATCGCGATGCTGATCACGGCCTTGATCGTCACGAGCCTTGGGCTGATCGTTCGCTCAACAGTGGACGCCAAGATCTCCGTTGAAGCCGAAGCTCGCGCCCGACGTCTTGGTCCAAACATCATGGCCACAATCTCTCGCGACCTGCGCAACGCCTGGGCCACAGGGCCGGATGAAAACGTAGAACTGGACGGCGACTGGTTCCGCGGCGACCACAACGGCGGAGACGACGACGCGCAGGATGAACTCTGGTTCGTGTCGTCGATCGACAGCTACATGAAGTACCAGGGCATATCCAGCGACTTGACTGAAGTTGGCTATTACATCAAAGAGAACGAGGTCGATGACGACAGTGCCTTGGCCGGGCTGTATTCGCTGTACCGACGTGAGGACTTCTCCGTGGACAAGCGTCCCGATGAAGGCGGGCTCGGCATCAAGATGCACGACCGCGTAGTCAGCTTCCGTATCTGGTACTACGACCTGCCTCGCGATGCCGTGACCGAGGAAGGCAAACTGGACCCAACTGCCCTCGAAGACGTTGTCAAACGTGGCTCAAGTACTGAGACCGACAGTTGGGACGCGGAAGAAGAGGGGCGACTCCCCTACGCGGTGCGAGTTGAACTGATCCTCGATGCCACACCCATCGACGCCTACAACCGCAAACGCAAGAAGCGCTACGCTGTGTATGAGACTGTCGTACGCCTGCCTGACTTCCCTGCGCTGGACGAGAACTTCCGCCTGTTTACCGCACAGGCACCGGCCGTTCCCGCAGCACCCGCAGAAGGCGAATCCACCACGCCACCGCCAGGTGACGGCGGCGGAGATGGCGGGGGCGGCAACCCGCCCAGCGAAGGCTGACACGGATCAACAACCTACCCACAGGGCCCATTTGCGGGCCCTTTTTGCATGATGGGATGCCTCAAGCTGTCGCGTACGTTTATAGAATCAGGACGCCATGACTGACTTCACCCACCTGCACGTTCATTCCGACTTCAGCTTCCTCGACGGCGGCGCAACCGTCGCCGGCCTCGCCAAGCGCGCGGCTGACCTCGGTATGGGTTCTCTTGCCCTCACTGACCACGGCAACATGTGCGGCATCGTTGACCATGTTCGCGAATGCGGCAAGCAAGGCATCAAGCCAATCGTCGGCTGCGAAATTTATGTCGTCCCCTACGACATGCACGAGAAACGCAACCCGGACCTCGACGGCGCACCCGGAGGCGACCGAACCGTCAAAGAGAACGCGCATCTGGTGCTCCTGGCCGAAAACGAAATCGGCTATCGCAACCTCTGCAAGGTCGTCAGTAAGGGCTTTACCGAAGGCTTCTACCGCAAGCCCCGCGTTGACTACGAAACCCTATCCAATCATCGCGAAGGGCTGATTGCGCTGACGGCCTGCCTCGGAGGCGAGATTCCGCAAGCCATCATGCACAGCAAGGACAACAAGCCTGCCCTGTGCAAGATCGACGAGTACCTGAACATCTTCGGGCAGGAAAATCTGTTCCTCGAAGTGCAGGCGCATCGCGATTCGCGAACAGGCGAACTCGAAGACTTGGTCAGCACTCGCATGTTCGAACTCGCTCAGAAGTCCGGCGTACGCGTTGCGCTGACAAACGACAGCCACTACCTGAACCCCACCGACTATGACGCTCACAACGCTTTGCTCTGCATCAACACAGGTCGCAAGCTGGCCGACGAAAACCGTCTCGATTACGGCCCCGACTTCTACCTGAAGTCACCCGACGAGATGCTTGCACTGTTCCCGAACAATCCAGAAATCCTGCGCCATACAGTCGAGATTGCCGAGCGCTGCAACGTGCAGCTCACCAACGAGGGCTACCACCTTCCCAGCTTCGATTGCCCCGACGGTCTGACCGACAAACAGTATCTGCGCAAATTATGCGAGCAGGGCGTCCGCGAACGCTACGGCGACGGCGCACTCGCTGAAGGCACACCCATACGCGAGCGCCTTGAATTCGAGTTGAACGTCATCGAGAACATGGGCTTCAACAGTTACTTCCTGATCGTGTGGGACTTCATCAAATGGTCGAAAGATCGCGGCATCCCCGTCGGCCCGGGGCGCGGTTCAGCGGCCGGTGCGATCGTCGCGTACTCCCTTGGCATCACCAATCTCGACCCTCTGAAGTACAACCTGCTGTTCGAGCGCTTCCTGAACCCGGACCGCATCTCGATGCCCGACATCGACATCGACTTCTGCGTCGAACGTCGCGGCGAAGTCATTGAATATGTGCGCAAAAAATACGGCGAGGAATGCGTCTGCCAGATCGGAACATTCGGCAAGCTACTCGCACGCGCCGCCATCAAGGACACGGGGCGCGTACTGGATGTGCCACTCAAGAAGGTCAACGAGCTGACCAAGCTGGTCCCGGTGATGCAGGGCAAAGTGAAGCCGCTGGCCAAGTGCCTAGAAGAAGAACCGGATTTCCGCGCGGCCTACGACGGCGACACAGAGATTAAGAATCTCGTCGACAAGGCAATGAAACTCGAAGGGCTCAACCGCGGCACGGGGGTCCACGCAGCGGGCGTCGTGATCGCGGATCGCGACGTAACGAACTACCTGCCGCTCATGCGCCAGGAAGGTACGGACAAAGACGCGCAGGGCAACAAGACCTACGTGATC
>JAGQRE010000186.1 GCA_020425695.1 Planctomycetota bacterium | reverse complement strand
TCGAGGGACTGGTGACTGGCGCCGTCTTCACCGACGCCGAGCCCGGTATGAGTGCACGCGATTTTTACGTTCAGGCCGGGGTAGCCGATGGTGTTGCGCACGCTTTCCCAGGCACGCCCGGTGCCGAACATGGCGAAGGTTGTCGCGAACGGAATCTTGCCCGCGGTGCTCATGCCTGCCGCGACGTCGGTCATGTTCGCTTCGGCGATACCCATCTGGAAGAAGCGGTCCGGATACTCTTTGGCGAAAGCATCCGTTTTTACTGAGCCGCCGAGATCGGCCGTCAGGGCTACGACGTTCGGGTTTTCAGCGCCGAGTTCGAGCAGGGCTTTTCCAAAGGCATCACGTGTCGCGCGCATGGCTTGTCTCCGTCAATTGCGCGCAGTGTAGGCACTCGCGATCAGCCCGCAACCGTGTCAATAAATCGTTAGGAACCGAGCGCGGGTTTCGAATTCGGCTTCTTCACCAACGCCAGAAACAGAATGCCCAGTAGCAACGGTGCGGCCTGCGCCCCGATGGCAACTTTCCAGCCAGTCAGTTCGCTTCCGGTACGCTCGGAGACTACATCCTGCAGCACGCCAACCACGGCGCTTCCGATTACGCTGAGCTTGGTTGTGATGCCGTATAGCCCGAAGTACTCCCCCACTTTCTCGCGGGGGCTGAGTTCAATCAGTAGCTTGCGCCCGGCCGTCCAGATGCCGCTAAGCCCCAGGCCACCAAAGCCGCAGATGCCGACCAGATAGCCGAGCACTGTTTCGCCTGCCGCGAAAGCTGCCCCCAGTAACCCGACCACGAGGCACGCGGCCGAGAACCTGAGTACACGCAGCGAGCCCAGCTTGTCAGTCAGAAAGCCGAGCGTGACACCAAACACCAAGGCGAGCCCGTTGAGTGTGATGCCCGCGAGCATCAGCAACCCGGTTGAGGTCTCGATCGTGTAGCCGAAGATCTTCGCGTCACCGGCGGAGATGGCCGGGGCGAACGTCGTGCTTGTCAAATCGCCGAAGAACAGGATGGCTGTATTCAAGACGTCTACGCAGAAGAAGTTGCCAAGCAGGAACCACATCACCGGTTTGTTGCGTGGCAGAGACTTCACGGTCTTCAGCACCGCGCCGAAGCTGCGTTTTACGAGGTCGCTGCTGAACGGCTCACGCGCGAGTACCCGGCGCTCTTTCACGAACAGAAAGCTCGGCAGGGCGAATACCAGAAACAATGCGGCTGTCAGGTAAAACGTGTTCTGTGCGCCAATCTTGTCCTGCATCGGCAGGACAATCACCAGCGTCACCAGCGTACCGATATAGCCAAGCCCTACGCCTAGCCCAGAGATCAGCCCCTGGTTGCGGTCGGCGGCGACGCTTGGTAGCAGCGCGTTGTAGAAAACAAGCGACCCGTTGTAGGCCAGATTGGCGATGAAGAAGGCCAACATCAATGGGATTAGGGCCGTCGACGCACCGAACAGCGCCATTGGAATGATGCACGCAAGCGTTGCGACGATCAGGTAGGTGCGGCAGCGTCCGGTGCGGTCACCTGCAGCTGCGAACAGTGGCACCAACATGCCGGCGCAAACCATGCTGATACTGGAAACAATGCCGACTATGCTGCGACTTTCAAACAGGTCGGCGAAGTACGGCACGAAGATGAACGTAAGTGTCGCGACATAGACCGTGTTCGCGAGGTCGTACAGCACCCACGAAGCAGCCGGTAAGGGCAATGTCTTCGCCAGATAGCCCACCTCGGGGGCAAGCCCAGTGTGTTCGCCCGTTTCAAGCGGCGGCGGGGATAGTTCAACGGAATCGGGCATTGGCGCGAAGCATAGCCGGATGATGTGTTGGACTTAAAGAGGACAGTCCGTGTTTCTGGATGAAAAACACGGACTGTCGAATGAGTTCAGTTACAGGTCTAACTCGTGAAGCTGGGTGTAACCTGTGCGTGGCGGTTTGAATCCGCTTTCACCTGAGCGTCAAAGTCCAGCACCTCGGTTTCAGTAAAGAACTGCCGCACGCGCTTGCGAGTCTGGAACCATGCGCCCTTCACGCCATGACTCATGCCTTGCTCGACGTAATCGAGTTCACGAATGGCGCAGAATCTGGCCAGCTTTTCGGCGTTCATGGCAGCTCCCCCGGGTGAGTCTGCTTAACCAGTACCGCGTAATCCTAACCGAGTCAAAGGCGTTTACTGACACACAATTAATAAAACTGCATAAGGCTAGGACCGCTTGCACTTGGGACGTTTTCAACGCCGTCCAAAAGTTGTCCACAGGGAACTGATTGGGCCTTAGGTCATTCCGGCTCAGGTCAGCTCAGATGCGAACTTCTGGATTCGTTCAACGGCCTTGCGAATGTTCTCGTCAGACTCGGCGTAGGAGAATCGGATGAACCCCGGCGCCCCGAACTCGCTGCCCGGTACGCCTGCAACGTGTGCCGCACTCAAGAGCGCGTCACACAGGGCATGATCGTCCGTAAGGACGCGCCCATTGTGACTCTTGCCGAGTAGCCCGCGGAAATCCGGAAACACGTAAAACGCGCCACCGGGACAGGTGCAGCTCACACCCGCCACGTCATTGAGACCGGCAACAATGACATCTCGTCGCGCAACAAATTTGGCTTTCCAGCCCGGCAGCTCCACCGGGTCTTCGGCTAGCGCTTTCAAGCTCGCGAGCTGAGAGACTGTTGCGGGGTTGCTGGTGCTGTGGCTCTGCAGTGCGCCCATGGCAGCGATGACGTGCTTGGGGCCTCCCGCGTAGCCGATGCGCCAACCGGTCATGGCGTAAGCCTTCGCGACGCCGTTGACCGTAATCGTGCGCTCAAACGCGTCAGAAGACAGCGACGCAAAACTGACGTGCTTGCCGTCGTAGACCAGTTTTTCGTAGATCTCGTCAGACAGCACGGCGATGTCGGTGCCCTTCAGGACGTCGGCCAAGCCTTGCTGCGCTTCGCGGGACCAGACTGCGCCCGTCGGGTTACCGGGGCTGTTGACCAGCACAAGGCGCGTCTTCGGTGTGAGGGCCGCCTTGAGAGCTTCGGGCGTCAGCACGAAGCCCGTGCTTGACGTGTCAATGATGACCGGCCTGCCGCCGAAGAAGCTGACCATTTCCGGGTAACTCACCCAGTACGGGGCGGGGATAATGACCTCGTCGCCCTCGTCAACCAGTGCGGCAATCAGGTTGAAACAGCTGTGCTTTGCGCCGCAATTGACCATCACCTGATCAGGGGCGTAGTTCAAACCGTTGTCGCGCTGGAACTTGTCGGCCACGGCCTTGCGCACTTCGGGCAGCCCGGACGCGGGTGTGTAACGATCCACCACGCCACCGGCCTGCAGGGCCGCCACAGCCGAGGCGCGAATCGCGTCTGGTGTTGAGAAGTCGGGCTCACCGGCCGTCAGCGCGATGACATCGTTACCCTCCGCGCGGAGCGCCTTTGCGCGGGCCGTTAATGCAAGCGTTGCAGATGGCTGAATGCGCCCCATGCGTTGGGCAAGTCGAAGTTCACTCATGGCTCGTCTCAGGTCGTCTTGATCCGGGGTTCCACACTGTGGTAGCTGCCTATCATCTGCAGATAGGTAGTGTGCTTGCGTAACTCAGCCAGCGCGGTGCGTATGTTCGGGTCGTCGAGACGCCCCGGGAACTCAACGAACACCGTGTAATCCCACTTGTTGGTGCGGTTCGGCCTTGCAAAGACGGAACTCAGGTTGATCTGGTTGCCCCGGAACGCGGCCAGTGCGTCCATCAGGGCGCCCGGCTGATGTTTCAACTCGAACATAACGGTGGTGCGCACATCTGTAGTATCGCCTACGGGCAATTCCTTTTCGGTTGCGAGTGCCACGAATCTGGTTACGCCGGTAACGGAATTCTCGATGCTTGGTTGCAGTACTTTCAGCCCGAAAATGCTGGCTGCGAAGTCACCGCAGACCGTCGCTTCGGAAGCGTCGCCGCGCTGCACCATCGCCGCCAGAGACTCCGCGCTGTCGTACCGCGCAATCAGTTCCATCTCCGTGTGCATACTGAGGTATGTGCTGCACAGGCTGAGGATTGCCGGGTGCGCATAGACGCGTTTGATCCCTGCGGCATCGCCGTCGGTCTGGCCAGCGAGGTTGTAGCGCTCGTGAAAATGAATCTCGCGCGTGAAGTAGACGCGTGTTGCACGCAGTAAATCGAGCACGTCGTAGCTCATGCCACGCTCGCTGTTTTCTACCCTGACGACACCGTACTGGACGTGCTCGTCAGCCAGCGCGTCGAACACGCCCTGGGCGGTGTTGCATGGTACGGTTGCGATGTCGCGGTCGGCGAACATCCAGGCGGCGGCGGCCTCGGAATACGAGCCGCGTTGCCCATGGAACGCTATCTTCACGGCGATTCTCCTGTGTGAGCGGGCAATTTAGCAGGTGTACTGTGGAAGTCAGCCCCCGATACGGAAGCTTCCCATACCCAGCCAGGCGAGTGAATTCAGCACGTTGAAGAACGTCTGGAACGGCTCGTCGCGCGGCATTTTCACAGCCAGCACGTCTACGTCCTTCTCGCGCTCAGTCGCCCAACGGGCGAGGGTTGACCCGAACGCGCCGCCGCTGGTGTTGCGAGTCTTGCCATCCAGCAACATCTCAATGCGATAGTTGGCATCGGCGGGCGGGCCGTTGCGCTGGACGTTGATAGCGGCCAGTTGGGCTTCCGCCGGCGGATCTCCCAGCGGCAAACTAAGATCGAGCAGGCGCAGTGTCGGCCCGAGTACGTCCGTGGTGACAACCGCGAGGCGATAGCACATCGACGACCGCATCATTTCGAGGACGGCGAGAAAAGTCTCCCAACGCGCCTCGCGGTCAATGCACAACAGAATCTGCAAGTCGCTGGTGCCCGTGTCGAAGTCGACTTCTCCGGCATTCCGCTGCATGGCCTCGACGACTTCCTGATCGTCGTTGTGTTGGGTCCATTCAGCGACATCACGCGTCCGCGTTGAGTAGACACCGGAGGCCGAGGCACGAATCGCCAGCAACGAGAGCCTCG
>JAGQRE010000185.1 GCA_020425695.1 Planctomycetota bacterium | reverse complement strand
TGGATGCCGAGGGGAAAGAGACCAGCAGTAAAGAACTGAAGAACAAAGCCTGGAACTCGATCCGCTTGCAGGGCTCACTGCCATACAAGAAAGAGCACCTCGTTGAGTGGAAGAAAGAAACTCTGGAGCTTTCCGGCACCAAGCTCGAGTGCGACGTGGCGGAGTGGGCCCTTGGCGGTGTGCTGACGCAGATCTTCTACTGCAAAGATGTGCCCTGCGGGGGAATCGTCAAGACAACCAGTGGCGGTACGGACAGCGTTTGGTTGACGAGCTTTCACACCGAGGCCGCCGGTGCAGTGGAGTCAGCGGACACCGGCGAAGCCAACAAGACTGAGATGCCGAAGTTCTACGCCACGGTCGGCAACGTCGCCGTGCTGAAGATCAGCGGCACCGGGCGCGACGACAGTTACCAGCGCCGCGAAGTTACGAGTGTGGCCAAGGTGACGGCCCAGTACACGATTGTTGCTTGCGACGAGAGTGGTGAGATTGACCCGAAGGCGAAGTCGATTGACCGCGAGCAGACCAAGTCGGACTGGGACGAAACCTACGGCAAGCCGACGGAATCCGGTGTGACGATCAAGGTCGCGGCCGGTGAGTTCAAGTGCGACGTCTACAAGACGACCGACGAGAAGGCTGGCAAGGAAACGACCGAGTGGATTTCTGAGGGTGCACCGGTCAAGAAGCTGATCAAGACCAAGACGACGGAGACAGTTCTGGAACTGGTCAAGATTGAGTGGAAGTAGTTAGGCAAACAATCAAAACGGGACGCCTGATGGCGTCCCGTTTTCTGTTCCAGCTAAACTCTATTCCTTGTCGGAATCCTGCAGGATGCGCGGGAAGCCGAGTGCCAGCGCCGTGCGCAGCTTTTCTTTGCGGCTCTTCCACTTGGCGTCCGTGCCTTCGAGTTTCTTGGCGCAAACGTAGGCGCGCCCAAGGCAGCGACCTTCCTGGTTGCCACGAGCCCACCAGGCGTAGTAGGCGCCCTTGATGTAGGCGTCGTAGCCTTTCTGGTAGTTGCCGCCCGCGAAGTGCGTATCGCCAAGCGCGGGGAATGCAACCGACAGCGCGATCTCGTCAGTTGTCGAATCCGGGTCGTCGAGGCTCTCGTCCGTGGTCACACTTTCGAGCAGTGTCTTGGCTTCACTGGCGTTGCCGGCCTTGAGAGTCATCCAGCCTTCCCATGCCTTGGCGAGCGCTTCGGCGTTGGAGTCCTTTTCAGTCTTCGCAGCGGACTGCGCGGCCTTGAATGCGGTGATTGCGTCTGACCACTTACGTTCGCCTGCTTCGAATTCACCAAGCGCCTGGTTGCCCTCGCGTTGCATGGCGTTGTCGGCTCGAGCCATGTTGCGCAGCGTGGTGCGAGCCGCGTCCGTCTGCTTGTTGTTGATCTGGAGCGCGGCAAGCCCGCGATATGCTTCGCGTGCGAAGTAGCCGGCCTTCCAGTTCTTGATGTAGTCGCTGTAGGCTTTCATGGCTTCCGGCGCGGCGCTGGCGTTGTTTGCGCTTTCGTTGTCGAGCAACTGCGCACGAATGATCGTGGCCTCTTCGCGGTCAAGCTTGCTGCCGTTTTCGGCGACTGCAGCCAGGGCGTCGATGGCGCCGCCCGGGTCTGATCCGACCAGGTCAAGTGCGTTGGCCAACTCGGCGCCCATGCTGCCGTAGTGGCGATCGAGTGACAGGATGTCTTTGTAGTCAACGCTGGTGGACTTGTCGTCAGAGGTCTTGAACGTGACCTTGGCGGCGCTCCAGTCAGTGATGGTTACACCCTCGGCGTTCTTGAACTCGCCTTTGGCCATGTAGGTAACTTTGTCGGCGTGCAGCGCACCTGCGAACAGCACAGCCATAAAGCTCGCGACGATGAGTCGATTTCTAAGCATGCGTGTTTCCCTGATTTTCGTGGCAGTTAAGACGGTCACGCAAGTGTGCCCGAATGAACCACCTGAGACAACCCCAGTCTGCTTACCTTATAACGAACCTAAGACGCCGCAGGTTCACTCGCAAGCTGCTTGATCTCGGCGTGGAAGGTCTTCACGGCTGTTTCCACGGCGCTTTGCCACTGTGCCTCCCCGTAGTCCTTGAGGGGGCCCGCTGCGTAGGCGTGCATGACACCACGGCTTGAGTTCACGATTGCCCCGCGCCCCTCGGCGTCGAAACAGGCCCGCACGGCCGCGGCGTGACCGCCCTGCGCGCCCCAGCCCGGTACCAGAAACGGCGTGCGTGGCATCAGCTTGCGCAGGTGTTGGGCGGGCTCGACGTGGGTGGCACCTACTACCGCGCCGACGTCGCTGAAGCCGCACTCGCCAACGCTCTCACTGCCCCAGGCGTCGATCTTTCGGGCCACTTCATCTACGAGCGCGCCGTTGTGCTTGAGGTCGAGCTGCTGAAACTCAGCGCTTCCGGCGTTGCTCGTGCGCGCCAGTACATACAGCCCACCGCCATGGGTTCGGGCGCGATCAATGAAAGGTGCGACGCTGTCGCCACCCAGGTACGGGTTTATCGTCGCGCAGTCCACGTGTGCTGACTCGATCTTCACGCCTTTCACTTCGGTGCTGCCGAAAAGCGCCTGCGCGTAGGCCTCGGCCGTGCTACCGATGTCTCCGCGTTTTACGTCGGCAATCACGAGCAGCCCTAAATCACGGGCTTTGGCGCATACGGCGAAGAAATCATTCCAGCCGCCGACGCCCAAAGCTTCAAAGAAAGCCGCCTGTGGTTTCACGGCCGGCACGTGCGGCGCAACGATCTCCAGCACTTCCATGCAGAACGCTCTGACGGCGGCCCGGACGCCGGTTTGCGACTTTCCGTGTTGCTCGAACGCATCGTCGTAGAAGCTCTGCGGGATCCACTCGGGACGCGGGTCAATTCCGGCGCAGATGGGGGCTCCCTTGGCTTCAATGGCGGCCTGGAGGCGGTCTGCGTAGTGCTGCGAGTTGTTGTTCATGGTGATGCGATTGTGCTGGGTGGGGGAAGTGGGGGAAAGAGGCGGATCGAAAAAAACCGTCCTGTGGGTGAAAGTGGTTAGAATCGTCGAAAAAGGCCGCCAGTTGCGTCCGATAAAATAACTAACATCACTCAAGAATGGGCAATATCCGGACTTACTAATACTATATATAGGGTATAAAACTGCCAACATACCGTGCTTGTTGTGATGAGACGCCATAAACCCTTTGAAACAAAGATTTAGGAAAAAAGTGGGGTTCTGATTGGACAGGTGGGTGAGAGTGGGTTATCTTCCCTGAGGTCGGAGGGGAAATGGCGGGTTTACCCAAATACTTTGGTCTCGCTACAACTTCGATGGATGCGAAGAACCGCATCACAATCCCGGCGAAGTTTCGTTCGAAGTTGCCGGCGACCAGTGACGGAAAGACGCTGCTGTACGTGATGATTGGCGCGGACTTCCGGCACCTTGACATCTTTGACCAGGAAAGTGGTGAGAAGCGCATTGAAGCGCTGACGGGGGATTCCGGCTTGCCGGGCGAAACCCAGCGCAGGCGTCAGCAGCTACTTTCCATGATGGAGCAGGTTGAGCTCGACAAACAGGGGCGAATCCTGCTTCCAAAGAACCACGTCGCGTACGCGAAGTTGCAGAGCGAAGTGGTGGTCAGCGGCGCGGGGGATCACATGCAGATTTACGATCCTTCAGAGGCCGACGAAGTGGCGGCACCGGTAGCCATCGAGAAGCTGGACCCGAGTGCCGTATCAGCGATCTACAACAGTACGCTACCTGAGCAGGGATAGCGTACTGCCGGCAGAAGCCGGACCGGCGCGCAAGCGCCCTGCGGAGGTTCCGCAGCGCACACTGGCCGCGACAACGCCAGTCGCCAGACACTCGGTGCGAGGGCGTCACTTCAGCTTTTTTGCCGCGAAGGCGGCGTAACCGAACTCCGGCACGGACGGCGTAGTGAATTCGTCACTGGTCGCCTTGTGCCCGAACCAAAACTCCAAGGGGGAGAGCCATGCACATTGTTCCGAACACGCGTCAAGAAGACGACCCACATGGGCTTCGCGCCGTAGCTGAGCTGCTTGAGCAGGGCAAGTCGGATGACTTCGAAAAGAAGGTCAGTGACCGCTTGCCTGAAATCCAGCGCGTGAAGAAGCTCCTGAGCCGCGTGCGGGACCTCAGCCCAGGTATCGAGTTCAGCCCGTACGTGATGCGCATGATCAACGTTGCAGAAAAGCACGAAAGCGCACGCCTGGCGGAGGTAGCGTGAGCACCCCGTGGCCGAACACCTACCCGTCCTTGTCTCAGCGGTTGTCAAAGCCTTCGGAGAGCTCCGACCCGGCGCGACTATCGTGGACGGTACCTGCGGCTTCGGTGGGCACTCTGCCGCCCTCCTCGAAAGGTATCCGGGGGCAAACGTCGTCGGGTTTGATCGAGACACCGAAGCGGTGGCACATGCAACTCAGCGTCTTGCCGGGTATGGACGACGTGCCGTTGTCAGGCACGGTCGGTTCGGCAAGTGGCTTGAACAGCTCCGCGCCCTGGGTGTGGACCACGCAGGCGGTTTGCTTCTAGACGTCGGCGTATCCAGCTACCAGTTGGATCGACCTGAGCGCGGTTTCAGTTTTCGCGAAGCGGGACCTGTAGACATGCGGATGGACCCTGGCGGGGGTCCATCCGCCCTCGAATTCTTGCAAGGCGCGCCGGAAGATGAAATAGCGCGCGTGATCTGGCGCTACGGTGATGAGCGGCTGAGTCGGCGAATCGCCCGCCAGATCAAGCGCGCCCTTGATGAGGACCGGTTGAGCACAACCCTGGACCTCGCAGAAATCTGCCGGCGCGCCTACCCCAAGGGCCAACATCGTATCGACCCGGCCACGCGCACCTTTCAGGCGCTGCGTATTCATGTGAACGATGAGTTGGGTGAGCTTGAGAACGCGCTCGCGTCTGTTCCCGAAGGCATGGAAGAAGCTGGCATCATCGCCGTGATCAGCTTTCACTCACTGGAAGACAGAATCGTCAAACAAACGATGCGCGAATGGCAGGAACAGTCATTCGGGAGAATCCTCAAGCCTGCGCCCATAACCGCCGATGAACCGGAGCGTGTCTCTAACCCGCGCGCACGTAGTGCGAAACTGCGTGTCTTTGTGTGGGGGGCAGAGGACGCCAAACCAACTGGGGCCGACAGGTACCGCAGCAAGAAGCATCGGCAGGGAACATGAACCTCAAAACCGGCATACTCTTCGTAGTCTTCTGTGTCGCCCT
>JAGQRE010000184.1 GCA_020425695.1 Planctomycetota bacterium | reverse complement strand
GACAAGGCGCTGGCAGTCGAGGACAAACATCGCGAACTCGCTGCGCTCCAGCAGACGGAAGAGGCCGAGTTGTCGCGTCTCAGAGCGATGCAGCGCGACATCGAGGCAGGTGTGCTACTGGATCCAGGAAGCTCCGCAAGAGATCTTCGGAAGCTCTACAAAATCATCAATCTTGCGGGGCAGGAGTGGACGGCCGACAAGGTCGCCCGACTCGGGCGCCATGAAGGAGTAGCCGAGCTGCTGACTGCGGTCCATGCCGAAGAGCGCAATAACAACAGTTCTGCGGGCAGCACACTGCGATACCGTCCAACACCGGATGAGGCAGCCGAACCACCCAGTGGCGATAACCGGTGAGAAGGCCCGCTCCCCCGCGAATCCTGGCAGGACTGTCGCGGCCCAAGGTACGATGTGGTCCGGAGAGCGACATGGCAACGTACCTAACCAAGAGCGACTTCCTCGCGGCGCGGGACTGCCCGACGAAGCTGTACTACAAGAAACAGCGCTACCCTTCGGCCACCCAGAACAGCGACTTCATGGAGTTCTTGGCCGACGGCGGCTACATGGTCGAGAAGATGGCCACCTTGCTGTTCTCCGGTGGCGCAGAAGTGGGCGGCTACGACGACCCCGTTGGCGCCTTTACCCGGACTCGCGAAACACTTGCTGCGGGCGACTGCACGCTGTTCGAGGCCACGATCCTTCATGACAACCTGCTCGCCAGGAACGACATTCTCCAGCGCGAGGGTGACACGCTGCGTCTGATCGAGGTGAAGTCGACATCGTTCGACAGCATGGAGGATGGCGCCAAACCGTTCCGGACTAAGAAGGGCGGGTTCGTTTCGGAGTGGCGCCCCTATCTGGAGGACGTCGCGTTTCAGACGCAAGTCTTGCGGCTGGCGTTCCCGGACATGGTTGTCGTACCCCACCTGTGCATCGTCGACAAAGCGCGCCGTGCTACAGGCGCCTCGACTTTTCCGAACTTCACGCTGGCACGACACGACGACTACCGACCGGAAGTGGCCTACGCCGGCGACGTCGAGGCTCTGCGGGAGGGGCACGTGCTGGCCATCCTTGATGTCACGGATGAAGTCGACGAGCTGCTGCTCGAAATCGAACCGGAGATCAGGCGGTTCGCGAAGTCTGTCAGCAACACACCATTCAAGCGCATCAAGCCAGAGATAGGCCAGCGCTGTGCGAAATGCGAGTACCGGGGTGCAGCGAATGACGGTGAACCGGATGGCTTTCGCGAGTGCTGGGGCAACCTGGCTGAGCCCATACCCCACGTACTGGACTTGTGGCGCGTCGGCAATCTGGGCGGGAAGGACGACGTTGTTGCGGAGATGGTCGCGCAGGGCAAGTCGTCGCTGGTCGACATTCCTGACACGCGACTGAAAGGTGCCTACGGAGTCAGACAGGGCGTACAGCTCAAGTACACCCGCCTCGGTGAGGAGTACATTAACCCGGAACTGCGGAAGCTGCTCGACGGCTACGACTACCCGCTGCACTTCATCGACTTTGAAGCGTGCCAGACTGCCCTGCCGTACCACGAGGGCATGCGACCCTATGAGCGGATCGCCTTCCAGTGGAGCTGCCACACTGTTCGCGAGCCCGGGGGGTCACTGGAACACGCTGAGTGGCTCAACACCGGCGACAGGTTTCCGAACTTTGAGTTCGCCCGCAGCTTGAATGCTCAGATCGGGGACAAGGGCACGGCGTTCATGTGGCATCACTTTGAGCGCACGGTGCTTCGCGACATCCTGCAACAGATGGACGACCGTGAAGAGGAGGATCCAGAGCTGCACTCGTGGCTGGAGTGGATCTCTGCCGACGGGCGGTTGGTAGACATGCTGGTCTTGGCAAAAGACCACTATTTCCACCCGTTGATGGGCGGCAGTCTCTCGATCAAGGATGTGCTACCCGCCGTGTGGAATGCCTCGCCGTCACTCGCACAAGACAGTGACTTTGCAGCCTACGTGAAACGAGACAATCGCGGGAACCTGCTCAGTCCTTATTCAGCTTTGCCATCCGCAAGCATTGGCGATCAGAACATCGTCGTCGACGAGGGCATTGGCGCGATCCTGGCCTACCAAGAGATGATCTACGGCGCAGGGAGGGACGCCCCCGAAGTCAGCGCGTCGTACGCCAACTTGCTGCGCCAGTACTGCAAGCTCGACACGGCAGCCATGGTGATGATCTGGAAGCACTGGCGCAACCAAAGTTAGGTAGCATCGATTGCAGCCATGCGGCGACGCCCGGAGCCGAGCTCATTTGAAGTGATCTCGATCCACGTTGTTGTCAGTCCAAGGAGATCAATTGAAGACCGCCGGCATTCTGGTCACTGTTGCAGCCTTCATTGTAGTGACCGCCGGCGGCTGCTCGGAAGAACCCGGTGTCGAGCCATCTGCGGCTCAAATGCGCGCCATCCCTGCGGACTCCGGCGCCATTGGCACTCGGACCTCCGTCAAGTGCGTACGAGTGATCGACGGCGACACAATCGAAATCGAAGGCGGAGACCGTGTGCGCTTCCTTTGTGTAGACACACCGGAAAGTGGACATGACGGGTTCGAGGACGCCAAACAGTTCTTGATTGACTTGATCGAAGGGCGAACGGTCGAGTTGGAGCCCGACCCCGAACACGACGACAAGGACCAATACGGAAGGCTGCTTCGATACGTGCACTTGCTTAGTTGGGATACGACCGACCCAGACAAACGCTATACGACGAATCTGAACGTCGAGTTGGTCAGACAGTCGTACAGTCGCTACGAGACACGGTGGGGTTCTTCTTCGCTCTACGAAAACGAATTCCGTGAAGCCCAACACAGGTAGCGCAACATCATACTGCCGAACGAGTCCCCTACTGACCGGCTGGCGTCCAGATCGACACTTTGGAGCTTGTGTACGCCAAGAGATAGCGTTGGTCGCGGGAGTACGTCAGCGAGCCGGCCATGTAAGAGCCCGACTCGATCTGGAGCTGTTTCGTGTCGAACCGACCGAAGACCAGTCCGCTTGGAGTTAGAACCGCGTATTCGCCGTCCTTGTCGAGTATCAAGTCTGTCGCTTCGCTGAGCGCCGATTCGTCGCGCACCACGAGTACGGCATCCGACGCTCCGCCCGCCGCGAATGAGCTGCGGTAGACGGACTTTCCACTTCCCGCGTGTACCCAGCAGATTTGTGATTCGCCATGGATTCGGATCTTGGTGATGTCCGGATTTGGCAGGTCCCTGCACCGCGCGACTACTTCGCCGTTTTCGAGGCTGACCACGTCAATGCGATTGCCTGACGAGAAAGCCGCAAGCTTTCCGCTCGTGGAAAGCGCCAGGTTGTCCCGCGTGTAGTCAAAGGAGCCGCCGGTGTAGCTGCCAGTGGCCTTGTTGCTCGCGTAGTTCCAGGTCTGCAAACCGGAGCGCCTCGTGATGAGCCCTACTGTTTGGGAGTGCGAGCTGATCGCCACTGAAACCAGAGCGCCGTCCTTGTTAGACAGTTGTCGAGCGAAGCGAACGGAACCCTCTTTTAGGTCGAGAACCCTGATGGACTTCGGGGAAGCGATGGCGACATCGGAACCGCCGTCGACTGCAACTGAGCAGTCATCAACATTCGAGTCGAACACCTCGTCAGCCCTGAGCCGACTTACCTCATCCCCGCCTTCGTTGACCACCAGGACGAAACTTCCCTCAAGGACAACGATCCTAGGCTCGCCCGCGACCAGCGTTGCCGTGATAACAGACTGTCCTGGTTTGCACTTCATTTCAGTCTTTGGAGCAAAGTCTGCTAGGACGAACGGTGCGCCGAGGGCAACAAGGTCTCTACGGGTGGCTCCGGCCTCTCGTAGCTCGTCCCAAGTTGCGCCCGCTTCATGTAGCTCGCCCCAAGGCACGTCGATCTTCTTCAAGTCCTTCCAGGTAGCGCCTAGGCCTTGAAGGAAGGCAATCGTGAATCCTTGACCTTGTAGATCGGGCCAACTCACAGTCGCGCGAATCACGTCCTGGACCGTGATGTCCATGTCCGAGAGCTCCTCGCGCGCAAAGCCTGCTTCGATCAAGTTGCTGGTCGATGCCCCGAGCACCTTGCACGCATCCACCTTAAAGCCACACAGGCGAAGGTCCTCAAAGGTCGCGCCAGCGTCTTTCAATTGTTTGCCGCTTGCGCCAAGTTCTTTGAGCGCAGACCAGGAGGCTCCCAGACTGCGTAGGTCACTCAACCCCAGTTTCGCTTCCTCAATTGCCTTCCAGGTTATGCCCGCGACAACCAGGTCGGACCAAGCAAAGCGCGCTGAAACTAGATCGTTCCAAGTCCAGCCTGCTTCGAGCAAGTCAGCAGGGTCAACGTCCGAGGTTTTGTACTCGGACACGGGAACGCCGGCTGCAAACACGTCGCGCAACGAAACACCAAGGGCAGTGAATACGGTGTGATCCGCTCCGGCATCGAAGAGCTGCTTTATCGAGTACCCGCCTTCGTGAAGCACCGGCCATGAGACTTCGGCTGACCGCAATTCATTGACCGTGGCGCCATCTTTGCGCAGTTCAGCAACGCTGTATCCGGCAGAGGCCAACTCTGGGTAGGTTGCGCCTGCCGAGCGTACCGCGGACAACTCGAACCCGGCGGCATGCAGTTGCGACCAGCTTCCTCCGATTCTCCGCATGTCCGCTGCATCCGCTCCAGCCGCTCTAATTTGCTGAGGGGTCACTCCGGCATCGCTCAGCGTCTCAATCGAAGGTTCGAGCGCTTCTACGGCCTCCCAGGAGACCTTTGCCTCGAAGAGTTCGGCCCAGGAAAATCCGGCTACTCGGAGTTGGCCGGGGAGTGCGCCCACAGCCAGAAGATCCGCGGCTGTGGCGCCGAGGTCCCGACAGTCCTTGCCCAGTGCACCGGCAAGAAACAATTCAGCAGGTGAAACCCCAGTGCCACTCACCTCTGTCGCTGTGAAGCCTACGACGAGAAGCAGACCGGGTCCGAACTCCATTGCGGATAGGGCTTCAAGGCTCTGTTCACTCGGGTCCAGCTTCTTGAAGGCTGACCGCGCATACGACTGCGCGTAACGGTTTCGGGAATTCTGACGTAACACCCGATCAGCGGCTGCCAGAACGGCCTTTGGGTTCGAACTTGGATCGTCGCCAGCAGCTCTGAGCCCTAGAGAAAATGTTGTCTCCCGAAGGCTTGCAACCCAAGCAGACAGCTTTCCATGTGTGGGCTTGAGCTTGCTCTGCAACTCGTCATCTTCGACGTCAGCGAGGTGAACTTCGTTGGTTCCGCCGGCATTCACGATTTTGCAGGACGCTTCAACCGCTGCAAGTCGAGTTTC
>JAGQRE010000183.1 GCA_020425695.1 Planctomycetota bacterium | reverse complement strand
TATCACAATGAGGCCGAGTGCCTGGCAGAACTCGGGGACTTCAACACAGCCATGGAGCTCAATCAAAAGGCGATCGAATTAGGGCAGCTTCACGAGTTTCGCAGTTTTCAGGAAGAGTTGCGCCGCCTGAAGGGACGCGCCCGACTTGGCGCCAGCGCAACGACAATTCCGCCGACGCGAAAAGAGACCACCGGTATGCGCAAGCGTGGCATCGTCGCGGCCCCGCCGCCCGCCGCAGGCAAGATCGTTTCGGCGCCGCCGCCCGCATCCGGCAAGGTCGTATCAGCGCCACCGCCGGCCTCGGACAGAATTGTGAAAGCTCCGCCACCCGCTTCGGGTCGCGTCGTGAAAGCACCTCCACCTGCTTCAGGTCGGGTGGTGAAAGCGCCGCCGCCCGTGCCCGGCAAGAAAATCCCGGCACCACCGCCGGCGCGCAAACCGGGACCACCACCCAGAAAACCCAAGCGATAGTTGTGCAAGCTGTTCAACTGGGAGTTCTTAACCCGAATCCTCTTGCCATACGCCACGCCAGTCTTAAGAAATGACTGCGCTCACTGGTTGTAAGCAATACCAGAACCATTTCTGAAAGGCTGACATGATTCGAATTTCGAAGACGACACTGGTCGTCCTGGTAGCTATGTGCCTCGCCATAGGCGCAATGGCCCAGGATGAACACTGGTCTCGCCAGTTCAAAAAGCCCGCGCAAAGCACAAAGATGTCCGCGGCAACAGGTTTATCCGACGGCACGACCAAACCGACCATTGAGAATACCAAGTGGCATGACGGCAAGCTTTGGATGTGCGGCGCATGGGAAACAGGTGTCGACGCCGAGACCGGCGGCATGCTGCGCAATCAGTACTGGTACCTCTGGAACTACAGCGAGACTGACGGCTACCAGCCGGTCTGCTGGTTCCACAACACCAAGGGCGGCATGGGCCCGGACGGTCGGATCAACGACTTCCTCTGGCTGCCGGACGGGCGCCTGGTTGTCGCCGGTGAGTTCACGCGCCTCGATAACATGTACGGAAACATGTACCACCGCGTGAACGCGCTCGCGATCTACGACCCCGCCGAGCCCTCGGCCGACAAGTGGAAGCCTCTCGGTACGTTCTTCTACAACGGAACGGTCAGCGACGGCGGCTCAATCTACTGCATCGCCTACGACCCGCAGGGCAACGATCTGTACATAGGCGGAACGTTCGGCGGTATCCGAGGCGGCGACAGCCCGTTCATACACTACTACGATTTTGACACAGAAAGCTTCGTGCCGATGACCCCCGCGGTCGGCGGCCAGAAGCCCGCCATTCGCGTCATCCAGGTAGACACGCGCACGAACCCGAGCACCATCTGGCTGGGCGGCAAGTTCCATTGGGGCGGCGGCGGCGACCGCAACGGCCCCATGATCAGCACCAGCACAAACCGCTGGACCACCGGGCTTATCAAGTACCAGGCCGAGTCCGGCTGGACAACCTTCCCGGAGAAGACGACCGAAGAGCGCTTCAAGCACCTGCAAAATGGCCCGCTGCAACGCGCCGCTGACTTCATGTTCTTCGACAGCGTGAACGTTCACGACCTGCTGCTGGATGGCGACGACATCTGGATTGTCGGCTCGTTCAGCGAGGGCGAAGAAACCGGCCAGACACTAAGGGGCATCGCCAAGTGGGACGCCAAGCAGCAGATGTGGATTGACCCCACCGGCAAGGGCGGCGTCGGTCGCGAAATCTGGGACATTGAGAAAGCAGACAACGGCAAGATCTACTTCGCCGGCGCATTCGGTGGTCGCAACGGCGTGGATAAGACATTCGACGGCTTCAAGGATGGCACAGAAGCACACTGCGCCATCAGCTACGACCCGGCCACAAACACGTGGGCGCAACTGGGCAGCGGACTCAGCAGCCATGTGTTTCCTGAGGTCCGTATGTGCGTGAACGGCAACGACGTCTATTACGTTGGCGACTTCCATTACATCGGCCACGCCAACTTTGGACCTAAGGCCGACAAGTCCATGGAATCCTGGTTCATCGCACGCTGGAACGAGACACGCGACTTCGTCGCCGACCCGGTCAAGGCGCCCGACACGAACACTGCGAAGCCATTCTACAGCCACGAGACCGGTCCGCGTTTCGAGGGCAACGAACACTGGTCGCGCGCCTTCCCCCGCCCGCCAAGGGCTGTAGGCAGCAAGACACAGATGAGCGGCAAAACCGGCGCAGACGACGGCAAGGGCACACCGGACCCCAGCAGTATCACCAAGCACGGTGACACGCTTTACTTCACCGGAAGCTGGCAGGCCAACATCAACGGTCGCTGGTACGTCTGGACGTGGAACGCCGAGAAGGGCTGGAACCCGATCGCCTGGGAAGAGCGCGGCAAGGAAGTCGGGCCGTGCAGCATTCCCGAAGGCGGCGAATGGCGCGACGGCAAGTTCTACGTCTACGGCGCAATCAGCAAGTGGGGCGGGATCGCTGTATATGACCCGGTCGCGAACAGCTGGTCGAAGTTCACCAGCACCTTCAACGGGCAAGAAGTCATCGGCCACGGGCTCGAGTCCGGTGGCGTCATCAATGACATCGAGTGGGACGAGCGCAACGGCGACATGTACCTGGTCGGCAGTTGCGGGCTTAAGCGCGAAGGCGCAACGTACCCAAGCGACGTCGCACCTGTCTTCAAGGTAGATGCAGAAGGCAACCTGCACCTGATGGGCACCGGCTTCTACCCCGAGATTCCAGGCAAGCCGGTCGTCGTCGCCAACCGCGTTTGCGTAGACGAAACCACAGAGCCCAGCACCATCTACGTCGGCGGCACGTTCGGCTATCACGGCCCCACACCGACAAAACAGGCCCACCTGGCCTACAACATCGTCAAGTGGGACTACGAAGGCGGAGACTGGAAAGCCGTTGGCAAGGGCGTTCTGCGCGGGCGCAGCGAACTCGACGTAGACAAGTTCCCTGAAGGCTTGCCGGGTCTGCCGGCCAAGCCAGGCGACTACCCGTACATGCTGCGCACGGACTTCCCGCGCATTCAGTGCATGGTTCACGACACCAAGGGCAACCTGTACATCGGCGGAACACTGGCTGTTCTGCACGACAGCCTGCCGGTGAAGGACCGTGCTGAAACTTACGCGATCGTCCGCTACAACAAGACCTCGAATGAGTTTGAGCCCTGCACCAACACAAAGGGTTTCAGCCGCGACGTACTGAACATGACGTGGTTGAGCGAAACCGAATTGCTACTGAGTGGAGCGTTCGAGTACGACGGAAACTTCCGTAGCCTCAACGGCGTCGCAACGCTGGACACCACCACCGGCGAAGTCAAAGGGCTTGGCGGCGGGCTGATGCGCGACAACCGTTCGCAGGTTATTGCGCCGATGGTTGTTCACTGCGTTGACGGCGACAACTGGTACTTCGCCGGGCTGTTCGATCACGCGGGGATCAACGGCAACGACCGCTTGCTCGCGCCCGTCCAGTCGAACTATCTGGCGATGTACAACCGCACACAGAACCTTGACCCGAATCGCGGTCTGAAGGTTGAACCGGTTGACGCAATCGAGGGCCCCGGCGGGTTCAGCAGCAAGCAAGTCAAGCTGACCCTGACGGCAAGCACCGACGCCGGAACGCTGACCTGGTACGAGCGCCGCAGTAACGGTGACTTCGCCAAGAAGGGTGAGGGCGAAAGCGTCAACATCGACCTGCGCGTCAAGGGAACAGACACAGAAGTCGTGTACTACGTGACCGTGACTCGCGACGGAGTTGAGGGTGGCAAACAACCAGTCCGTGTTGAGGTGAAGCAACCGGAGTAGCACGAGATTTCCACAAGCTCGAAGCCCGTCGCGAATGCGGCGGGCTTCTGCTTTCCAGCGGATTCGCCGACCGTGGGGAGCCTTAGGCGAGTACCGCCAGCATCAAGAACGCGATCAACAGCCACATGGCGATCAGCGGGATGCTCCAGGCGATCGACAGCCACGCTGCGACACGGGTACCCGTGATCGTGCTTTCGTCTGACCTTGGACGACGCCCGGTGCGCATCAGGTGTTCAACGCGCTTGGCACGCTTGAGCGTTGTCGGCCCTGTCCAGATGCCGACGGGGATGCCGACCAGCGTCGTCAACACAAGCCCGATGATCGCCGTGGTCATCATCGAAGCATCAGCAGGCGCGTACTGGGGGCGGTCGCCATAGGGGCGCGAGGGCACCGGCGAAGCATAAGGCACGTAGGCCTGTGGTGGCGTAGCCCGACTTGCGGCATGCACGGGTTTGCGAGGCGCGGGCATGACCGGGCGAACGCGAGTGGGATTCTGAGGGTTGGGGATGGCCGTGTTCATCTTCGTTCCTTGGGTTCTGTTCACACACCAATTGAACGATTTGCCGCCGCCAACGGCGATTACGATGCCCCGACAGGTTTGTAACGCCGGATCGCGTCAATCAACTGGCAACTCGCTGGAGGGTTTGCGAATAGTCCGGGGTGGGTCGTAAACGTTCATGAACGCCACCATCGCACCGCCGGCCCACAGCAGGGCGAACGCAAACAACAAACCCGCGATCAGCAGACCGGCCTTGTGCCTGACACGCCCGAGCGAAGTAGCCCCCAACCCGGCCACCAGAAGCAGACAAGGCACAACAAATCCGAACGCCGCGATGCGCATGTAAAGGGCGGTCAGCACGGAAAGTTCCATCCCGCCCTCTTCGGCCAAAGCTGACCCCTTTTGGACGTGGGCATGGGTAAACATGCAAGAAAGCAACGCGGCGAAGCAACTAAGCCCAAGCATCCACAACACACCCCCGCGCTTGTCGCTGCCCGCTTCGTCAACGGCAACATCGGAAGTCTGCTCTGTGGGCTCTGGTTCACTCGTCATGCTTGCCTACCAGATAGAACTTCTCGAGGCCCTGGCGCAGGTTGCTTATCTGGATCAGCCGCAGCCCCTCCGGCGCACGGATGTTTTCACCGCGCAGCTTCGGCACGACGGCCTGCTGAAACCCCAGCTTGGCGGATTCGTCCAATCGTTGCTGCATGTGTGTCACGCTACGCACTTCACCCCCCAAACCGACTTCGCCAATGAACACCGTGGCGGGCGGCAGCTTCTGCTCAACAGCGCTGCTGGCCACGGCGAAACACACGGCCAGATCCGATCCCGGCTCATCCACCATCACGCCACCGACAACGTTCAGGTAGGCCTCCAACTGTGACAGCCGAAGTCCGGCACGGCGCTCAAGCACGGCCAGCAGCATATGCGCGCGGTTCTGGTCAAGCCCGGTAAAACGGCGGCGGGGCGATGACATGGGCGAAGGGCTTACCAATGCCTGCACTTCAACTAACAGGACGCGGGTGCCCTCGGCGGCGGGCAGGATCGCGCAGCCGCTGCGGGTGTTGTCGTAC
>JAGQRE010000182.1 GCA_020425695.1 Planctomycetota bacterium | reverse complement strand
GGCGATTCTTGAGCGCACACGTGGGGACGAGCCGTTTACGGATCTCGACGACCTGCTGACTTTCCTGACCAACCTGTCGCAGCAGCAGCCGGCGCCGATCACGTCACAGCAACTCGGCATTTTCGCGAACCAGCAGCGCTATCCCTACGCGATGCGGAATTCCGGCGCGATCACGGCGCAGTTCCGGTTTGATTCGCTCGACACGTACATGGTGGACGCCTTCGCCACACGCTATCAGCCCAGCGGCGGGACCATGGCGCGCGACGCATTCCGTGAGTGGGTGCAGATCGGCAGCGACGTGGACCGCACCTATAGCTGGTTCACCTATGAGCAGATGCAACGGGAGATGGAACTTCCGCAGGGCAACATCATGCAGCTTCACGCGGCCGGTACGACCAACCAGCGCATGATGGGTCTGGTTGAGTTGCCGTATCTGCACTACCTGGCCGATGAGCGCCTGGTGCGTGCGTGGCGCGGGCTGAGCACGAACCCCGGGCCGCCGCAGCCGTGGACCCAGCGCGTGGCGCAGAACGTCAACAACCTGGCACAGAACAACGTGCGCCCCGAGAAGTTCTACAGCAACGTCGGGCAGGTGCAGCCGTCAGGCTCATCCGCGACTTATGAAGGCGGCAACCTCGAGGCCGGGATGTTCAGCTTCTGGTACCGCCCGCACTGGACCGACCACACGGCGAATCACTACATCTTCGACACAGCCGAGCAGGAGTACAGCAACCGCATGAGCCTGCTTTGGTGGGGCGACCGCAAAGGTGCGCACAGGCTGTCCGGCAAGAACAGCGGGCTGGTACTTCGGGTAAAGGACCGCACCCTGCAGGAGGCCTACACCGAGCTTCGCTATGAGCTTGAGCCTGCGCATTTCCGGACCGGCGACTGGTACAACATGGCGCTGAACTGGAAAGGGACCGAGCTCTCGCACATCAGCCTGCTGCTCGATGGCGACGCGAAATCTACGGCGGGCGGCACAGCCATCCAGCCGGTCGTGAACCACACGTTCCGCCAGCCGAACGGCGCGTGGTTCACGATGACGACGACGCTGCAGAATGACCTTGAAGACCCGAACATCGGCGGCGCGATTACCATCGACCTCCAGGTGGACCCGCTGGACATCGACGGTCTGCCGCCCCGGGGCGTGGTAGTAATCGGCGACGAAGCCATTGAGTACAACGGGAACAACGGCTACGCGCTGCTGAATATCCGGCGCGCTTCGCGTGGAACGGTAGCCAGCTTCCATCCCGACGGCAGCAAGGTGACTGTGTTCGGCTATACCGACGGGCTTCGGGGCTACAACTCCAACAACAACAATGTTGACGTGCCGCGCTTCCCGAACCTGCCGCAGACACAGGGGCTGCTGACGGGCGACCTGGGTGTGCGCACGTTTTATCGAGTCAACAAGGATGGCACGAACCAGCCGGGTTACTTCCGCCCGACCGAGCTTGGCCCGGACGCCGGCTTCCCCGGCGCTGGTGATGACACACGCGGCGGTGATCCGTTCCATCTTCCGCTGGATGACTACACCGGGTTGCCGGACAGGGGCATCGTGGCCGTGATCGGGCTGGCCTGGAACGACTACATGCCGACAGGGCAGACGCCCGGCGTGCCAACCAGCGAGCAATACCCGAACTGGAACGACGACGGAGACTCCAGCACGCCGCCTGTCGGGCTTGGCGCGTACCCGGTGCCGCGCAACGTGCGCGACCCGATGACGGTGCCGCCGCCAAACCTGAACGCCAACCCGCAGATTTTGCGCCTCGCCAACTTGAAGATGGAGTACGTCGCCTACGACGGCATCGGCGGCAACGGGCTGAACGTGATCGCGCGCTATGACCAGGACTTCAACTACAAGGCGCCGAACACGTGGTGGCATTTCCTCGGTGCGTACACAGACCTGATGGTGCCGCAACCCGGCAATCAGGTCGATGCGAACATCATCAGTTTCCTTTCACTGGGTTCCGTGGTGATGCCGCTGAGCATCGACGTTGATTCGGTGCTGGGCTATCACCCGCGCTCGATTGTGCAGGTCGACAATGAGTGGTTCTTCTACAACCATCTCTGGAACCCGGACGCCGGCATCAGCAACCCCGGTGCGACGCCCACCGGGACAGACGACAATCTGTTCCCGAACCTGTCGTATCTCGATTTCTCGCGCCTCACAATCTTCGCCCGTCACTGCATCGTGAACGACAACAAGAACGCACCGCCATTCTCGCCGTGGCGTGGCGCAATGGGTACCGGCGTTGGCGGGCACACGGCCGCCGCGCGCGTGGTGCCGACCTTCGGGACGACGGTGCGAACCGGCGAAACGGACATCATCACCCTCGTGCGTGACGTGAACGCCGACAAGGAACAGCACCAGATTGTTCGGCACAAGCCGCTGACGGACATGCAGGTTGACTGGATTACTTTCAACGCCAGTTTCTCGCTGGGGGGTGTGCTGCCCTCGCCATCGGCCGGGAACGGCAACCAGTACATCTGCGCGTTGGACGATCACACGCGCGTAACCTTCCCCGCGAACAACGCAAACCAGTGGGATCGCAACACCAACCTGTGCAAATTCCCGACTGGTGAGTTGCCCGTCGAGTTGCCGACGCAGTGGTCGTTTGCGTCGGGCGACCCGCGCACACTGGACGGCGGCTCGCAAGGGCTGTCGCTGGTAAACACGGCGGACTTCGATGCCTTCGAGTTCCGCATGTACAACAAGGGCAACTTCCGCCTGATCAGTTCAATGACCGACAACACGCCGGGCAACGCGCAGGACCTTCAGGTAAACACGCTGCTGCCACCGAACATGAGTGTGGTCCATATCGACAATGAGTTGATCGCATATCGCGGCACCGAAGTGCGGCAGATTCAGGTGACCAACCCGCAGACCGGTCAGACAAGCACCATCGATACCTATTGGCTGCTGGATATCACGCGCGGCATTCTCGGCTCACCCATTGAGCCTCACGCGGGCGGCACGCCGATCATGAACATGGCCAGCATGCGCGTGGGGCGTCCGAATGCTTCCGGCACGCCACGAACAAGCTTCATTCAGACGACGATGGGTGCTGAGACGTTCAGGCCGTACGGGTTCATCCGCATTGAGGAAGAAACCGGGCAGACTGAGATCATTGGCTACCAGCGCTATCAGGAATTGCAGTTGCCTGACCCGAACAACCCGAACGTGCTGGTGCGTACCGGCAACGTCAACTGCGGTGTGTACAACAACCCGGATGATTCGCAGGCATTGTTCCGTGGTGCTTACGGAACGCGAGCGATGGGTTACAGCAACCGGGCGCTGATGTTTGACCAGCCCGTGCGCTTCCCTGACTGGTTCCCGAACTATCGCCGAACACTCACGCGCAACAACACAACCCGCGACGAGCCGTTTCATACGGATCCAACGGAAGGCATCCCGGGGGCGGAAAGCCCGGAGATTTCCTACTTCCAGGGCTCGGCTGCGTTCCGCAATTCGGTCTATAAGGACTTCCGCTGGCGTATCCAGTACACGCCGCTGGCCGACATGTCGCGTCACAGCAACGCGATCGGTGCACGGCTGGTGATGCGCTTCAAGCACCCGGGCAGACAGATGGCGAGTTGGGGTAGCATCCCGACGAACCGCATTGGCGGGTTGTATTCGTTCGAGTTTGACCCCGGCGCCTACAACTGTGAGGAAGTGCCCGGCGGAATCACACTGTGGGAGCAAACGGAGGACCTGACGAATTTCCCTGATGCGCCGGGCGGCATCCGTGCTGAGCGCATTGAGTGGCGCGTATATTTCTACTTCAAGCGCGGGGCCTTTGAGGACGAGAACTACAAGACAACGCTGCAGTTCCAGGGCGCGTCCATGAACCTCAACCAGCTTACCCGCGTTGTCCGGCACGAAGAGAAACGATGAGCGACAATTGCGAATTGCGAGTTTCGAATTGCGAGTTGGGGGAGACCTCAATTCGTAATTCGCAATTCAGAATTCGCATTTCCCGCAGCGGTTTCACCCTGATCGAGATGATGGTCAGCGTCGGCATTCTGCTGGTGCTTGGTGTGATGCTGATCGGTTTCCTGCGTGGCGCGCTGAACATGACTCGCTCCGGCACGGCCCGTGGGCAGCAATTCGAGACCGCGCAAACCGTCCTGCGTGTTGCGGAAGAAGACTTCAGCCAGGTGCTGGGGCTGCCGGCACATCCCGACGGGCCGGCGGACGACCCGGCCTTCGTTGTCATGGAAGACCCGTTCGGGCGGCAGATGGTCGCGTTCACGCGCGCCTGGGGTGAGGAACAGTCAACGCTTGCAGGCTACGACTCGGGGCGCGGCGGCACGCAACAAGGCTACAGTGACGACTTCACGGGGCGCAACGTACGAACTGCCATGCGCGCGAGCCATGGCGCTATCGAGGTGGTCTACCTGCTTGAGCCCACGCGCGCGGGCACGAACCTGTACCGGGCCGAGCGTTCGCCGCCTGACCCTGCCAATGGGCTGATTACCAAAGTCGCAAGCTGGTGTGCCCAGTATCAGGGCAGTGATGGCGATGACCTGACGCCCATGGCCGACTTGCAGAACCCGGACGGGCCGTTTGCCATGAATGGCGAGGCGCTCTGGACACAGTTTGAGTTGGTAGCCGAGAACGTGCTGTGCTTCGCCGTTGAATGCTGGGATGACTGGCAGGGGCGCACCAGCACATGGAATGCGGGCTCAAACGGGCCGGTAGCATCCTGGTCGATCTCGCAACGCAGCGCGCCCGGGCAATACCCGCTGCCGCGGGCAATTCGGTTGACGCTGGTGGTCGCAGCCGAGGGTACCTTGCGCAACGAAACGCAACTTACGGGTGCCTTGAGCGAGGCCGACAACTCGGTCTATGTCGACAATGCAGACGGCTTTCCGGATGTACGCTCACCCAGCGCCTATTTACGCGTCAACGGTGAGATGATTGCCTACGCGTCGCGCTCGGGGCGGACTTTCGGAAGTTGCGTACGCGGCACACTGGGGTCACGCCGACAACAGCATAATGCGGGTTCTGTCGTGCAGGCGGGCGAGTTGTTCCAGCGTGTAATCCAGCTACCGGTGACAAGATGAGCGACAATTTCGAGTTGCGACTTACGAATTGCGAGTTGGGGGAAACCTCAATTCGTAAGCCGCAATTCAAAATTCGCAATTCAAGCCGGCGCGGTTTTACCCTGATCGAGATCCTGATGGCTTTCTCGATCCTGCTGCTGGGAATCGTCGGTGTGTACGCGATCTTTGCAGTGGGCCTTGTGAACCACAAGCGCGCCGTGGACAACACGACGGCGGCAGTACTGGCCGGCAGCATTTTCGACGACATCGCCGCCAACTACGAAGTCTACTACCACGATTACGACAAGAACGGTCGTCCCGACCTGTCGGAAGACCGCGACGGCAACAACATCGACGATTGGTTCCAGCCGGCCAGCGGTGCCCGCCTGCCATATCCAATTCCGTATCGCGCGGGCTATCTCTACCAGATTCGCTACGAGCG
>JAGQRE010000181.1 GCA_020425695.1 Planctomycetota bacterium | reverse complement strand
CCTGTACCTTGAGGTCGAGACCGACGAGAACAACGGCGAAAGTGCGGAGCAGCGCTGGAAGATCAACGGCGACGCCTACCACTTGATTCGCGAGACGCCGGGCGTAGGTGATTTTGTGGGCGACCGTAACCAGCCGGTACCCATGAGCGACGACGACGTCACGAAGATTCTCCGGATTTCCGAGCCTGCGGAAGAGGGCGACGAACCGGTAGTGAAAATTGAGTTCGCCAAGGGCGACGCCGTCAAGATCAAGGACGGCCCGTTCGACGGCTTCGAAGGAAACGTCGAAGAAGTGGACCCGGAGAAGGGTCGTGTCCAGGTGATCGTGACCATCTTCGGTCGCGCAACACCGGTAGAACTTGAGTACTGGCAGGTAGAAAAAGTATAGGGACGACCTATAAGGCGTCCGCGAAAAACGGGAACTCGTTCCCTTGAGGTAAGCAGACAATGGCTAAAGAAATCATGGCGAAGGTGAAGTTGCAGTGCAAGGGCGGCCAGGCGACACCGGCCCCGCCCGTCGGTCCCGCATTGGGCCAGCACGGCGTGAACATCGCGGACTTCGTCAAGCGCTTCAACGACCGCACGCGCGACAAGATGGGGATTACCGTTCCCGTCGAGATCAGCATTTTCAAGGACCGGTCGTTTGACTTCATCCTGAAGAGCCCGCCCGCCAGCGTTCTGATCAAGACCGAACTGAAGCTGAAATCCGGCAGCAAGCTCCCCGGGCGCGACAGCGCCGGCACCATCACGCAGGAGCAATTGCTGAAGATTGCAGGCGAAAAGATGACCGACCTGAACGCAGGCAGCCCTGAGGCCGCCGCGCGCATCATCGCGGGTACGGCCCGCAGTATGGGCATTCAGGTAGCAGGCTAAAGAATCATGTCGCCTACCGCGGGCTGTCGGCGGGAAGCGTGTCAGGCAGGAGACAGCATTGGCGAAGTTCCACACTGCCGGGAGGGGGAATGGGTAAGAAATTCAGAAGCAAGAAGTACCGGGAATCCGTCAAAAAGGTTGACGGCGGTAAGCGTTATCAATCGGAGGAAGCACTCGACCTTCTGGCGAGCTTCCCCAAGGCCAAGTTCGACGAGACAGTGAACGTTGCTGTCAAACTGAACATCGATCCTCGCAAGGCTGAGCAGAACCTTCGCGGTGCGATTGCCCTGCCACACGGCACCGGCAAGCAGGCGCGGGTGATTGCCTTCTGTGAAGGTGAACTGGCTGAGCAGGCGAAGGAAGCCGGCGCCATCGAAGTAGGCGGCGCTGAGCTGGCAAAGAAAATCGAAGAAGGCTGGTTCGACTTCGACAAGGCCGTGGCGCACCCAAGCCAGATGCGTCACGTCGGCAAGCTGGGTAAGGTTCTCGGTCCCAAGGGACTGATGCCGACTCCCAAGGCCGGTACGGTTACGGAAGACGTTGTGTCGGCCGTTCGTGAGTTCTCGGCTGGTAAGTTGGAATTCCGTACCGATCCGGGCGGGAACATCCACCTTCCGCTGGGCAAGCGCAGCTTCGATAACACGAAGCTGAACGATAATCTTCAGTTCGTGCTTACGCACCTGAAGGCGATCAAGCCGGTTGCCGTGAAGGGGAACTACATCGAGAAGATCTGCTTGTCGGGCACGATGACGCCAGGCGTTTTCGTGGCCATAGAGCAGTAGGGGAGGATCATGCCGAATCTTTTGAATGAGCTGCTGGTTGAGCAATACCAGCGCGACCTCGGTGAGATCGACAACGTCGTAGCGATTGACTACAGCGGTTTGAACAGCGAAAAAATGGCGGAGTTCCGTGATGGGCTTCGCAAGGCTGACCTGACCATGGAAGTCGTCAAGAACCGCATCGCGGTTCATGCCCTGAAGGACAGCGGCTTGAAGCCGCTGATCGAGTCAGAACAGGGCAAGACGGTCTTCGGCGGGCAGACGGCATTCCTGTTCGGCGGCGAAGGGGCGATCGACGCGGCAAAGTTTGCGACCGCGTGGCTGAAGAAGAACGACAAAACCATTGAGCTGAAGGGTGGCTTGATGGGGACTGACGTTCTCGACACCGACGGCGTCAAGCAGATCTCTACCCTGCCCGGCAAGAAGGAGCTTCAGTCGCAGTTGGCGGCCGGCTTCCTTGCGGTTCCGCAGAAGCTTGCGGCGACCATGCAGACGGGTTATGCGCAGGTGCTGTACGCTTTCAACGCACTGGCTGAGAAGCTGGAGCAACAGGGGGCCTAGGCCCGGTACCGGGGCCATGCCCCACTAAACAGAAACCACGGGAGCCAGACTCCCTTTGACATAGAGGTAGAACAATGACGGAAGTAGCCGAAAAGGTGCAAAAGGTCCTGGAAGAGGTTGCGACGTGGAACCTTCTTGAGGTCCGTGACTTTGTGAAGGCGTTCGAAGACAAGTTCGACGTCAAGGCCCAGGCCGCAGCTGTAGCAGTTGCCGCTCCGGCTGGTGGCGATGCCGCCCCGGCCGCAGCCGAGAAGACCGAGTTCGACGTTGTGCTCGAAGGTCTGACCGACCCCGCGAAGAAGATTCCGGTGATCAAGGTCGTCCGCGAAATCACGGCGCTGGGTCTGGCGGAAGCCAAGAAGCTGGTCGAGGAAGCGCCGAAGGCCATCAAGGAAGGCGTACCCAAGGACGAAGCCGACGCGATGAAGAAGAAGCTCGACGACGCCGGCGGCAAGACCTCGCTGAAGTAGTTTGATTCCTGCGGTGGCGGGTTCCGCGTTGCGGGACCCGCCCTGCGGAATAATCGCTTTGCGACGGGTGTTCAGCCTGTCACGACAATCGACAAAGGATCTGCCCGCAATCAGACGGGAGTCCGGCAAGGCCGTGGGGACGGTCACCGGCGCTCCGGGAACGCGGGCGGAAAGTGCAAGGGCACCTGGTTCCCCACCGGGCGGCCCCTTTTGCGTTTGCGGCGTGCTGACACAGCCCGCCATGTGTAAGTCTAACCTGAGTCCGGCGCTCGCGCCGCAACTTGAGGGGAATTGATGCCGATCAAGCAGGACACCACGCCGACCCGCCGCTTCGGACGAAGCTTTGGGCAGGTCGAACTTCCCAACCTTGTGCAACTTCAGACCAAGTCATACGAGCGTTTCCTGCAGGCCGACGTGCCGCAGTCGCGCCGTGAAGAGTTTGGTCTGCAGTCGCTGATCAACGAGATCTTCTCGATCTACAGCTACGACCAGACGATGAGCCTCGAGTTCCTGAGCTATGAGCTCGGCGAGCCGCGCTACACGCCGGACGAATGCCGTGGTCTGAAGCTGACCTACGGCGCGCCGCTGGTCGTGAAGATGCGCCTGAATCGTGACGGCGAATCGATCGACGAGGATGTTTATCTCGGCGAATTGCCGCTCATGATCGGCGGCGGTGAGTTCATCATCAACGGCGCCGAGCGCGTGATTGTAAACCAGCTCCACCGCAGCCCGGGTGTTGATTTCGGTTTCGATCTGAGCCCGGACAACCGCAAGATGCACTCCTGCTGGGTAATCCCTGAGCGCGGAAGCTGGATTGAGTTCGCCGTGACCAAGAAGGACACGCTCAGCATCCGCATCGACCAGTCCGGCAAGTTCAGCGCGATGACATTCTTCCGCGCCATGAGCCCGGACTTGAGCACCAGCGAAGCCATCATCCGCCAGTTCTATGACACCACCAAGGTCAAGACGAGCAGCAGCCGCGCCGCCAAGTCGCTGGCTAACCGCTATGCCGTAGGCGACGTGATTGACCCGGATTCAGGTGAAATCCTCGTGGAAGGCGCAACGCTGATCTCGGCTGACCTGGCCAAGGTCATTGCTGCGAACAAGAACATCAAGGAAGTCGAAGTCATCAAGGAAGTCGGCGATCCACTCATCCTGAACAGCCTTCAGGAAGACCCGACGACCGACCAGGAAGAAGCGCTTGAGCGCATCTACCTGCGTCTGCGACCCGGCAACCCCGTCAACAAGGAAAAGGCCGCGGCGCTGTTCAGCGAGAAGTTCTACGACGACACACGCTACCGTCTCGGGCGCGTCGGTCGTTTCCGCCTGAACCGCAAGTTCGGGATGGACATTGAAGAGAACCAGCAAAGTCTGCTGCCGGACGACGTGAAGAACGCCGTTGATTACATTCTGGCACTGCGCCAGCCGGGTAGCGGCGCCACCACGGACGATATCGATCACCTCGGTAACCGCCGTGTGAAGACCATTGATGAACTGGTCTGTGACGAGCTGCGCAAGGGCTTCCTGAAGCTGAAGAAGAACGTCCAGGAGCGCATGAACCTTGAGGAAACACCGACGCCGCGCAACCTGATCAACGCCAAGACGATCAGCACGGCTGTCGCCTTCTTCTTCGGTCGTGGTGAGCTGTCGCAGGTCGTTGACCAGACGAACCCGCTGTCGCAGCTTACGCACGAGCGCCGTCTGTCAGCCCTCGGCCCGGGCGGCTTGAACCGTAAACGCGCCGGCTTCGAAGTTCGTGACGTTCACATCAGTCACTACGGGCGCATCTGCCCGATCGAAACGCCGGAAGGCACGAACATCGGTCTGATTTCCAGCCTGTGCACCTATGCCGAAACGGACGAGTACGGTTTCCTCGTGACGCCGTATCGTGCCGTCAAGAAGGGTAAGGTCACTGACGAGATCATGTTCCTGCGTGCCGATGAAGAAGTCGGCATGGTTATCGCCCCAGCTGACGCGCCAACCGACGACAAGTTCAACCTGATCGGCGATCACATCCCGGCGCGCCTCGGCCAGGATTTCCGCACGGTCAAGGCTGACGAAGTCGAGCTGATGGACGTCTCCAGCATGCAGATGATCGGCGTCAGTGCCGCACTGATCCCGTTCCTTGAGCATGACGACGCCAACCGCGCGCTGATGGGCTCGAACATGCAACGCCAGGCTGTACCGCTGGTGCAGACAGAGCCGCCGCTCGTCGGCACGGGCATGGAACAGCACGTCGCGAGCAACTCGGGCATGGTGATTCGGGCCGTCAGTGACGGCGTCGTCCGCTATGTCGACAGCCGCGAAATCATCATCGGCGACGAGATCTACACGCTGCGCAAGTTTGTTGGTCTGAACGAGCGCACCTGCCTGAACCAGATCCCGATCGTGATGGAAGGTGACCGCGTCAAGGCCGGTCAGGTAATCGCCGACGGCGCCGCGACCCACTACGGCGAACTGGCGCTCGGGCGCAACATCCTGATCGCCTTTATGCCGTGGGACGGCTACAACTTCGAGGACGCGATCCTCGTGAGTGAAAAGCTGCTGCACAACGACGTCTTCACCTCGATTCACATCGAAGAGTTTGAGATCGAGATTCGCGAGACCAAGCTGGGTCGCGAAGAGTTCACAAACGAAATCCCGCACGTAGGTGAGCGCCAGCGCAAGAATCTGGACGAAGGTGGTGTCATCAACGTTGGTACGAAGGTCGGCCCTGGCGACATCCTTGTCGGTAAGGTCGCACCGAAGTCGAAGTCTGAGCTCACGCCCGAAGAAAAGCTGTTGTATGCCATCTTCGGCAAGGCCGGCGAAGACGTGAAGAACGACAGCCTTGAAGTACCCGCCGGCAGCTACGGCGTGGTCATCAAGACTGAGCGTTTCA
>JAGQRE010000180.1 GCA_020425695.1 Planctomycetota bacterium | reverse complement strand
GGTCATCGCGACCCTCGCGGCAAACGTTACGGGGCATACGGATACAGGGCTGGTTGACGGCGTTACCTACACCTACAGGGTGATGGCCACCAACACCGTCGGCAACAGCGCCTTCAGCAACGAGGCGAGTGCGACAGCCTCGCAAGCTGCACCGGTCAGTGGCTCCGGCGGTGGCGGCGGCGGGGGCTGCTCGGCCAAAGAAGGTAAATGCCTTGCCGCACTGTGGCTGCTGTTTGCGGCTTGCGCCGTGTTGACGACGCAAAACCGACGCAGGGCATGACCCTGACGAAACGTCGAACAAGGCGACTTCGGTCGCCTTGTCTCGTTTTCCCTTGCGGAATCGTTCTTCGCGGGGGATCGTTAAGCTGTCATGTCGGACACGAAGACCAGAATCCGTCGTTGGGGGCTTGAGCACGCGCAACTACGCGCCGAGCTTGAGTTGATCCGCGCCCACTACGCCAGCGACGAAGACTTTGACGTGGCCATTGAGCGCCTGTTTGCAGAACTCAAAGCCAAAGAGGACTTCCGGAAGCGAACGGAAGAGCCCCCCAAGTGGGAGTAGCACCCAAATCAACCAGCCCCGTCAGGGCCGAAATGTTGTAAACAGCGTCCACAACACGCTGGGTTGTTTGCATGACTGATCCGCATGAACTTGACCCCACGGGCTCCGCATTCAGCGGGCGGCTGGCTCCGCAAGCGGAATGGCTGCGTCAGATTGCCGAACACGTTCGCGACGTGTTCTGGCTGACTGAGCCTGACTCGTTGCACATCCACTACATCAGCCCGGCCTTTGAGAGCATCTGGGGTCGCACACCAGAAAGCCTTTACGAAAACCCGGGCGCGTTCATGGACGCCGTACACCCCGACGATCGCACGCACGTCATCAGCAACCGGAACCGCAAAGCACGCGTAGGATTTGACGTCGAGTACCGAATCGTCCGCCCGGACGGCGAGATACGCTGGATTCGCGACCGGGCGTTTCCAATTCTGAACGATGCCGGGGAGGTCGTGCGTATCGCAGGCATCGCGCAAAACGTGACCCGACGCAAGCGGGCCGAAGACAAGCTGCAGAAGCGCGAGTCCTGGTGGCGCTCGTTGTTCGAGCACACCAACGACCTGGTTACTGTCACAGATACCCACGGGCGACGCCTGTACCACAGCCCATCAGTCGAGCGTGTTCTGGGTTATGGCCCCAACGAGCTTGAAGGAGACAGCGCCCTTGAAATCGTTCACCCGGACGACCAGGAAGCGCTGCGCGGCGTGCTGGCCAAGTTGATCCTGAAGCCAGAGCAGCCCCTGCGTACTCGCTACCGACTGCGCCGCGTGGACGGGCGCTACGTGTACATGGAAAGCACCGTTGTCTATCTACCCGGTTTGATCGATGGCGGCGCGATCGTTTCGTGCGCCACCAACGTAACCGACCGTACGCTGCGCGACCCTGCCACCGGGCTCGTTTCGCAGACCTTCCTTGAGCACCATCTGGAGTTGCGCCGCGAACGCAGCGAGAACGAACTTTATCCACTCAGCATCTTACTGGCTGATCTCGACCAGTACTCAAGCATTGTCAGCAGCCTCGGCGAACTAGAAGGCGAACGTATTCTGCGCGTCGTGGCAGAACGTTTTGAGGAAGCCCTCGCTGAGATGGACCTCGTCGCGAAGCTGGATGCCGAGCGCTTCGCCTTCGTTTTACAGGGTGTCAACGAAGAAGAGCAAGCCGAAGTGGTCATCGAGCGCTTGCGCCATGTGCTACAACAACCCATCGCGACCTCAGCCGGTGAAATTTCCCTAAGCGCCAGTTTCGGGCTGGTGGTTGCACCGCCACTTGGCTCTTCAGTACGGGAGGTCTTGCGCAAGGCCGAATCGGCACTTGAGCGTTCACAACATAAAGGCCCGGGCGGGCACAAGGTGTTCAACTTCGAAACCGGCAACTACATGCTTGAGCGCATGGCGACGGAAACCGCCCTGCGCAAAGCCGTTCACGAAGGCGACATCATCGCGCACTTCCAGCCGATTGTTGACCTGTCAACAGGTCGTGTAGCGGGCTTCGAGGCGCTGGCACGCTGGCAGCGCTCGCAGGGCGCACTGGTGATGCCGGAGGTGTTCATTCCGATTGCCGAACAGTCTCGACTGATATGCGACATCGACATGGCGGTACTTCGCAATGCTTGCGTGAGACTGACTGAGTGGCGCAAAAAGTTTCCGGAGTACGGACAGCTTCAGGTTGCGGTGAACCTTTCGACCCGAAACTTCACCGGCGGGAACGTCATTGAAGACATTGACGAGGTGCTGCACCAGACGGGCACGCCGCCTGCGGCCGTCAAGCTCGAGATCACCGAAAGCTCGTTGATTGAGAAGCCCGACGAAATGGCCGCCATCATGCATCTATTGGCACAACGTGGGTTGCAGTTCGGGCTGGACGACTTCGGCACCGGTTACTCGTCGCTAAGCTATCTTCACCGCTTCCCGTTCCAGACGCTCAAGGTCGATCGCGACTTTGTAGCGAGCCTTGGGACACCCGGCGAGCGCCCTGCACTCGTAAACGCAATCGTCGCCATGGCACGAAGCATGGGGCTGGAAACCGTGGCGGAAGGTGTCGATACAACTGAACAGCTTGAGTTCGTACGCGAGGCCGGGTGTCATTTCGCGCAGGGATACGGCATCGCCATGCCTATGTCGGCCGACGATGCGGAAGCCTTGTTGGAAGCTGACAAGCGATACTAGGCCAATGCGCGCGCGCGCATGGCTTCACGGGCTTCGCGCCACGTAAGCATGCGACGCTCAACTTCATCCCACAGCTTCAAGCGCAGACAACTCCAGACGTCCTTCGGGTGCAACGTTGTTACGGGTGCCGTCTGTAAAGCCGGGATATCCCGCATTGCCTCTTTCAGGCGATAGAACGGGATGGCTGAGTTCAGGTGATGGACGTGGTGATAGCCGATCTGGCCGGTGCACCAGGCCAGGAATGGATTCAGGCGCATGTAGCTGGTTGAACGCAGCGAGGCGCTGACGCGACTCCATTCTTCTTCCGGCAACAGGTCCATCTCAGGAAAATTGTGCTGCGCATAGAACAGATAGGCGCCCAGCGAAGCTGCAATCGAATAAGGCAGGATGAATGCAAAGAACGCAGTCATCGGCCCACCGAGCCACCACAAAACACCGATAATGCCGAAGTGCAGCACAACCGACGCGCCTGACGTCCAGTGCTTGATCGGCTGGCGGAAAAACGGTTCAAGCGTGTTGCTGAACATGAAGACCGTGACGTACGCAAGCAGAAGCGTCAGTGGGTTGCGATTCACTCGGTAGTACAGCCTTTGCATAGGTGTCGCATTCGCCCACTGCTCAAGTGTCATGACCGGGAACGAGCCCTGGCTGGACTCACGCATGTCGCTGACGTGCGCGTGGTGAAAGTTGTGCGCCTCACGCCAGTAACTGACGCCGGCCATGAAGATCATCGAGTAAACGCTCAGCAGAAACCGCGCGACTTTTGACTTACGCAGGATCGCACCGTGGGCGAAATCATGAAACAGGATGAAACCGCGAACCATTACCAGCGAGCCCAGGATCGAAGCGATCAACTGAAGCCACCACCAGGGCGCAATCGCGGCCAGCGTCAGTACGCCGGTGATAACGCCCAGTGTCGAGCCGACGTGCCACCAGCTCTTCCATTTCGACTCGACGGTATACGGTTTGGTCGCCGCGAGTAACTCACGCTCAGAGATCGCCGCCGGGGGCGAGATAGTTAAAGGTGCATTCAACGGGTTGCCTCATGGGTACGGTCGACGACAGTGAAGTACTCGCGCCAAACCGAAGCGACTATTGCAACAGCGAGCCCACATAAGTCAAGTCAAGACATGAACTTCCGTTGGTTAGGCGACGTCGCATAGTACGCCATGGAACGGTCAGTTCGGATCGCCGGTAAACTGCAAACGAGGATTCCCTGCGGGCTATCCGCTTGAATCGCCATTCACTTTGCTCAACACCGCTCTACATCCGGTTGCCAAGCGTAAAACCTGCCGTGGCGCACGCCGCGTGCAGAACTTTCACCTTCGGCTCGGGGCCGTTGATGTTGAAGGTGATTTCCTTCTGCGCAGGTGTAAGTGAGATGTCCTTGATGCCTTCAACAGTTCTGAGGGCGGCAAGAAGCTTTTCCTGATTGCCTTGGGATGTTTCGGGGCCAAGGTTGCTGACGGCGTACCTAAGCACGGTCGTACTCCGGGGCCGGATGCGCCGGCGGAGGCTTGAACGCCCCTGCGCCATTGTTTTCCGGTGGCGCTGTTCTACTACAACGTGCAAGTTTCAACCATGAGGCGCGACTGGCGATCCCAGTAAAGCTATAGCCGCTTCGTTACACGCTTCTCCAGCATGAACCCCAACTCGTCGCAGACCGCCTTGACCATCTTGGGGTTGGGTTCCATGCCGATGACAGTCAGGCGTACTTCTCGTCGATGGGCCAGAATGGCAACTTTCTGGATGCTCGGAATCTGGAGCAACTTTTCCTTAAGACGCTGACGCTGAGAATCGGGTGTGCCCGCGTTCAGGTTGCGAATTCGATAGGTGGACATGGTCTCTGCTCCAGGGTTGGTAATGCCTTACCAGTACTGGACTGTCTCGCTAACGAGATACTACCACATGCTCCGCAAAATCGGAGTGCTTGAGCACAACCACGCGCTGGAAGCGTATTGAGCGTTAGTTGGGTATGCAAACGCAAAGCCCCCGCTTTGCAGCGCGGGGGCTTTAGTTGTGTTGGCTGAATTGCATCGATCTACTTCTTGCTGAACGTGAACAGCCCTTCGTGCTGGTTTACGAGGATCGTGTCACCTTCGGTGAAGCCGCCCTCAAGCAGCTTCATTGCAAGCTGGTTCTGGAGCTTCTGTTGAATCACTCGCTTCACCGGGCGCGCACCCAGTTGCGGGTCGTAGCCCTGCCTGCCCAGCTCATCTTTGGCGGCGTCGCTTACTTCGATCTTCAGCCCGCGGTCGCCCAGCAGCTTTTCGATATGCTTGAGCTGCAGGTCCACGATGTTACGGACTTGCTCCTGGCTCAGGCGTTTGAAGATCACGACGTCGTCGACACGGTTCAGGAACTCGGGCTTGAAGTGGCGGCGCAACTCACCGAGTAGCTCCTGCTCAACGGCGGTTTCGTCGCCTTCCTTCATTTCCAGAATCAGATGGCTGCCTATGTTGCTTGTCATGATCACAACGGTGTTCGTGAAATCGACCGTTCGACCCTGTGAATCCGTCAGGCGCCCGTCGTCCAGCAGTTGCAGCAACACGTTGAACACATCCTGGTGCGCTTTTTCAATCTCGTCGAACAGGATCACGCTGTACGGGCGGCGACGCACGGCCTCGGTTAGCTGTCCGCCTTCTTCGTAGCCGACATAGCCAGGCGGTGCGCCAATCAAGCGCGCGACGGCATGCTTCTCCATGTATTCGGACATATCGATGCGCACCAACGCGTGCTCGTCATCGAACAGGAACTGCGCAAGTGTCTTGGCAAGTTCCGTCTTCCCGACGCCGGTTGGGCCCAGAAATATGAAGCTGCCGGTCGGGCGATTCGGATCCTGCAACCCTGAGCGCGCACGGCGCACGGCGTTGGAGACGGCTTCAATCGCCTGCTCTTGCCCCACCACGCGTTTGTGCAGGTGGTCTTCCAGCTTAAGCAGCT